>SLBH01000110.1 GCA_007126415.1 Spirochaetales bacterium | reverse complement strand
CTGAGCTTCACCATTGCGACGCTGCAGCCACGCTACTCAGTTTCCGACTCTTTGCCGAACAGCTTCCGCAGTCGCCCGAGAACACCTCCACGACGCTTCGAAGCGCTGCTGTCGTCACCCGAGGCGGGCTTGGCAGCGTCTCGCGGTCCGGCGGCCCTGTCGGGCGAGGCGGGCTTCTTCGGCGAGGCGGGCTTCTTGGAGCTCGGGGCCGAGTCGGAGTCGCCGCGCTCATCGCCGGTGCCACCCTTACCGGCCGCCGCGTCGTGCGCGGGCTGCCGGCCCGACCCGCCACCGCGACGACGTCCACCACGCTTTCGGCGTCGCAAGCGCCCGCCGGCTTCTCCCGAACTACGGTCGTCGTGCTCGGCGTCGCGAGCGCTCTCGGCCGCAGGTCCGTCTACCGGTTGAAAATCCTCGCCGTACTTCTCACGATACCGCCTCAGCCGCTCTTCCAAAGAGGTATCTGCCGGGATCGGCTTCCCGGTTCCGGCAAGCTCCTCGTGCTTTGGGCGTCCGCCGGGCTTTCGTCCGGCACCGCCGGCGCCGCTGTCGGCACGCCGACCATGGCTCGGTGCGCCGGGAGCCTGAGCGTGCTCGGCCGACGGTCGCCGGGAGCCACGCCCACGCCGCGGACCGGCCTCGGACTTACGCCCGTCTCTCCCCGTTCGTCTATCGGAGCGCTTATCCCGGTCGGGCCCGCGCCGCCGGCTGTGATCGGTTGCGAGCATCTCGTCGTCCACTTGTTCGGAGGCAATCTTCATTCCGATATAGCTCTCGATGGCTTCGAGACCGTACACAAACCGTTCGCACGCGAGAGATATCGCCTTGCCGCTCTTGCCGACACGCGCCGTGCGTCCGATTCGGTGCACGTAGTTCTCGGCGTCTTCCGGCAGATCGTAGTTCACCACAAGCGGCAGACCCTCGATGTGCAAACCGCGCGCGGCTACATCGGTCGCGACCAAGATCCGAACCTCGCTCGCTTTGAAGCGGTCGATGATGCGCAGTCGCTTGGTCTGGGGTAGATCCCCGATGAGGTACTCGCTGTCGTAACCGTTGTCGCGCAAGCGGTCGGATATACTGGTGCACCCGCGCCGCGTGTTACAGAAGATCAGCGCGCCTTCCGGCTGTTCGCGCTCGAGCAACCCGAGCAATACCGGAAACTTCTCTTCCTGCGCAACGTGGTACAGGCGCTGATCGATCGCCTGCACCGTGATGTGCTCAGGCTCAACCTCGATCTCAACCGGTTCGTTCATGAACTTCCAGGAGATGTTCAACACGTTTTGGCTGAGCGTCGCGCTGAACAGCAACGTCAATCGTTCTTCACGAGGGCCGGTACGCCGGAATATACGCTGGATATCGGGATAGAATCCCATGTCGAAGAGCCGATCGGCCTCGTCGATCACCACGATCCCGACCGACCCAAGATCCAGCTTATGGCTCGAGCTGAAATCGAGCAAGCGGCCGGGCGTACCGATGATCAAGTCCACGCCCTGTTCAAGCTTGCGTTCCTGATCTACGTACCCGGCGCCGCCGTAGAAGCAGCCGGTTCGAATGCCGAGATGAGCGCCGAGTATCTTGGCGTCGTGCTCTATCTGAACCGCCAGCTCGCGCGTAGGGGCGACCACCAAAGCCGGGCGATTACGAAACCGCTCCGACTGTACCTTCAGCTGGAAGATTGTCGTGAGATACGCCGCGGTCTTGCCGGTGCCGGTCTGCGACTGAACGGTGACGTCACGTTCCTTCAGCGTACGTTTAAGCGTCTCGGCTTGCACATCGGTACACTCGGTGAAGCCGGCGTCACGAATGCCTGCTAAGACATCCTCAGTTAAGTCAAACTCTTCAAATCTCATAGTCGATTGTTATGGGTATGCCTTGGATCAATCGAGACCGCGCTCGATGAGATCTCCGAGCGATAACTCGGAGTAATCGGTTATACAGAGCGGTGCGTTCGGGAGGCGGTCGCGCTCGCCGACGCCGACTGCCTGCATCCCGGCATTCCGAGCGGCCTCGATACCACTGTAGGCATCTTCGAAAACGACGCAGCGCGACGGCTCAACCTCTAGACGCTCCGCCGCCAGCAGAAAGACCTGCGGATCGGGCTTAGAACGCGTGATGTCGTTCCCGGTTACCACTGCATCGAAAAGGTGCGTGAGACGCAGCGCCTCGAGCACCGTCTCGGCGTTCTTGCTCGCGGAGGCGAGCGCCGTTTTGATACCGCGCTCTCTCACGAGCTCAACAAACGCAACCGCGCCGGGATAAAGGTCGTTTTCGTTAATGTCGTGCAAGTAGGCCTTATAATACTCGTTCTTGATCTCGGCAAGGCGGTGCTTCTCATCCTCCGATAGACTGACCCCGTTATGCTGGAGAATAACCTCGAGCGCCGGGATGCGTGAAACGCCGCGCAACTGGTGTCCGAGTGCCTCGTCCAGCTGCCAGCCCTGTGTATCGGCGAGCCTCTTCCAACCGAGGTAATGATACTTATCGGTGAACACCACCACCCCGTCGAGATCAAAAATGAACCCCTGCAGTTGCTGCGACATGCGGGCAGTGTAATGCAATGTCTCAAACTGTACAACTATGCGAACGAGAGTACGCGAACGAGGGTACGCAAACGAGGGCCCCTCGCGGTTACGAGTGTTGTTCGGCGAGCCAGCGTTCCGCTTCGATCGCTGCCATACACCCCGAGCCGGCGGCCGTCACCGCCTGCCGAAACACCTTGTCCTTGACATCGCCGGCCGCAAACACGCCCTCCACCGATGTGCGGGTGGAGTCCGGTTCGGTGCGAAGGTAGCCGACATCATCGGACTCGAGCTGTCCTTCGAGAAACGCGGTATTGGGTTGGTGCCCGATCGCAAAGAACACTCCGCCGGCCGAGATCTCGCGTTGCTCACCGCTGTGCTTGTCCTTTACGCGCACGCCGCTCACGAGATCATCCCCCAACACTTCAACCGGGAGCGTGTTCCAATGCACCGTTATCTTGTCGTTATCCTGTACGCGCTGTTGCATGATGCGCGAAGCCCGCATCTGATCGCGACGGACCAGCATATGTACTTCACTGCCGAACTTCGAGAGATACAACGACTCTTCGCACGCCGAGTCTCCCCCGCCCACTACCACGAGCGGCTTGTTGCGAAACAGGGGAAGCGCACCGTCGCAGATTGCGCAGGCGGAGATGCCTTTCTGCCATAGGCGAGAAACGCCCGGTAGATCTAGTGTTTTGGCGGTCGCGCCGGTGGCGATGATTACGCTCTCGGCCTGCGCCTCATCACCCGACTCGGTCCAGACGCGGAACGGACGCTGCGAGAAGTCTACCTTGGCAACGGTTTCGGTCTTGATTCGCGTGCCGAAGCGTTTCGACTGCTTGCGCATCTCGTCCATCAGTTGTGGCCCCTGAATTCCTTCCGGAAACCCGGGGTAGTTCTCAACGTCGGTGGTGGTGGTCAACTGACCTCCGGCGGCGACGTTACCTGCCATAAAGCCTTCGTACATAAGCGGCCCGAGGTCGGCACGCGCAGCGTACACCGCCGCGGTATGCCCGGCCGGGCCGGAGCCGATGATAATTACGTTCTCGATTTCGTTCGACATACATGCATCTCCCAATGATGTTCAGCTATATATTAATAATCTAATATAAAACACGCGCGCCGTCAACCGCACCCGGCGTATGCCCTCTTCTCACTGAGGATACCGACAAACCCCGCCGCCCGGCAAGACTCGCAAGTAGCGCATTTGACGAACTCGGGCCCGCTCACGGCGCGCAGATGCTCGCGGCGCGTACGATTTGACGTTTCGGATAGCCCGCGATATGCTAGATATACAAGGAGGATCTTATGGACGTAGCACGAATAGATGCTTCATTGCCTCCTCTTGAGTACAGCGTGCCCGGCACCGGGACACGGCAGGAACCGGCGGAGAACGAGGCACGAGTCGCCGAGCAGCCGGCCGAAACCGCTGAAGACCCGGCGCGGGGACAAAACATCGATACCGAAGCCTGAGGTACCGAGCACGGCACCGCCGTCCGGCGACTCAGCCGCGGTCATCCGCAGACTCAACACGGTTGCGGCCGTTTGCCTTCGCGCGGTACAAGGCGCGATCGGCGGCTTCACGGAGTTCGGACGCGCCGCCTGCGTGCGCCGGAAAGATCGCGACACCCTGGCTAACCGTGAGTTCGGGGAGCCCGCCCCCAACCGAGCCTCCTGCCGAGACACGCTTCCGCAGCACCTCGGCGCGTTCCACCGCACGCTGCAGCGAGCACACCGGAAGCAGTACGCAGAACTCGTCGCCCCCGTAGCGCGCGATAACGTCCTCAGCGCTAAACACCTCGCGGAGCGCCGGTACAAGGTCGCGCTCGAGCACCTCGTCACCGTGGAGTTGCCCGAGCGTCTCGTTGAGATCGTTGAACCGGTCGATATCGAGCATGATCACTCCCAACGGCTGCTGCGTCGCTCGGGCGTGTGCGACCATATCCTCGAGCGCATAGTCGAGAAAGGCTCGGTTATACAGTCCGGTGAGATCATCGGTGATCGCGCGCCGCCGCGCTTCTTCACCCCACGCCACCATTTCGGAGTGGAAACTACTGATACTGCCCAACCATTGCGTAGTGGCCTGCAACATACGGTACATCACCCGAATCGCGGCGCGCGGATACGCCTCCATAAACGTGAAAAACTCATCCTTCGGAAGACTCAGCAACTCGGTCGGTTCAAGCGCCGTGCAGTCGGCCGAGCGTTCGCGATCCTCGAAAATTGCCATCTCTCCGAAAAAGGCACCTGCTTCAAACCTGCGGATCTCGATCAACTCGCCGTCGGGCGGGGACAACGAGATCAACACGCGCCCCGACCTCACAAGATATAACTCGTTTCCTGCGTCGCCTTGCCGGAACAAAACCTCACCGGTCTCGAGCACAACTCGATCGAGCAACCGCGCGATCGCAGCACGCTCAACCGGGGTGAGGTCGGCAAAAATGCGAACCTGCGCAAGAAACTCGCTTGCGTTCATTGGAGAGCCCCGGACGCAAACGCGAACGAGTCACCGCCGCCGCCGCGCACCTCGAACATCGTCTCGTGCGCTCTTGCGGTTAGCTCCTCGAGGCTGCGGCCGTCGAGCGGATGCAGCGCGATACCGATGCTTGCCGTGATTGTAAGCGCCTGACGGCGGCTATGCGTTTCGGCCGTGCCGCCGGCGTTACCGGCCGCAACGACTGCGGCAAAATCCAGCAACGGAACCCCGGCGCGCAGCTTCTCGGCCAGCTCGGCCGCGCCGCCGGCGCCGAGCTCGGGGCACACGACGCAAAACTCGTTTCCACGATAACGAATCAGCGAAGTCTCCGCCGGAAGCATCGAGGTAATGTGCTCAGCGAGCGACCGGAGCGCGGCGTCGCCTCCCTCGTGTCCGTAGGTGTCGTTAATCTCTTTGAAGTTATCCGGTTTGATCATCACGACCGCTCCGCGAACCCCCGACGGATCGGAGCCGCCGCGTGGTTCAGCGAACGCCCGCGTGTACTCGGCAAGATAAGCGCGATTGTAGCTGCCGGTCAGCTTGTCGCGATACATCTGCATCCGCAGCTGGCGAATATAGGGCGAGTTCTCGGCCACCTGCTCGGTAACTGCGCGAATACGCGACGCAACGACCGTGATGTAGCGATGTAACGCGCGCGCGAAGAGCTCCGGATGGCGCTCGAGCAAGGCCGGAAACTGCAGACCACGGCTCGGGAAGACCAGCAAGCGAGTATCGCAGCTGCAGTAAGCAGCCGCCGCCCGAACGCCGTTACTGAACAGCTCGAGCTCACCGAACGCCTCGCCCGTGACGTAACGAGCGAGATCACGTGCAGTTCCGTCCGCGTCTTTGGTCGAGACCACAACCTCACCCGAGACGATAACGTAGGCCTGCTCCCCCGCCGTGCCGGCTGCAAAGATCTGTGCGCCGCGCTGCAGACCAAGCACCTCACAATACCGGGCAAGCCACGCGCGGTCATGATCGCTGAGAGCAGCAAAGGCCTCGAAACTCCTCAGCAAATCCGCGATAGCGGACTCAGACGCGCTCATCGCAGGTCTCCGGTTGTGTGTCGGACTCGGGGGCTGCGTTACGGGCGCAATGTTCTTGTACGTCCATGGTACCTGACGATATGCTACCAATATCAAAGGTCGCTGTCCATCTTGAACGCTCACGAGCGGGGAATAGATAACGGAGCGAATAACGAAACCGGTCGACCGTGCCACGTATTACGGGGGCGAATCAGCTCGTCCGCGCGTCGTAGAAGCGCGCCTGAACTCTACCGATGACGAAATCAAGGCTTAACGCTAAGAACGCCGCGGCAATCGCTCCGGAGAACACGTACGCAGCGTTGTCGCGAACCAAGCCCGACACAATGATCGTGCCGAGGCCTCCCGCCCCGACGACCGCGCCGACGGTTGCGGTACCAACGTTGATCACGACCGAGGTTCGCACCCCGGCGGCGATCACGCGCGCCGCCAAGGGTAGCTCGGTCAGTAGCAAGGTCTGATAGCGCTTCATACCGACCCCGCGCGAGGCCTCTACGACCGCCGGATCAACCGAGTCCAGCCCCGAGATCGTGTTGTTCAGTATCGGAAGAATACTGTACACGAACAGCGCGACGATTGAAGGCGCGAACCCGAATCCGATGGCCGGCACCGCAAGCGCCAGCACCGCGACCGGAGGAAAGGTCTGCGCCACCGAGCTCATGTCCTGCACAATCGGCTGGAAATCGCGCCCGATCGGGCGCGTTACGAACACACCGAGCGTGATACCGACCAGCGCTGCAAGCGCACTCGAGATTGCAACCAGCGCAACGTGCTCGGCGAACAGCTGCGCCAAGCTCACACGCTCGTAGATGTAACTGAAACGCCCCGGAAACAGCAGCTGCAACAGCGCCTCACGAGCGGCTTCGTTCCAGACGAACGCGACGAACGCCACCGCGAACGCCGTCGGGAGAAGTAACGACCGAAAAGCCGTCGCCGCGGAAAACTCGCGCCGCACGGACGAAGAACCCGGGCTCACCGTACAATCCCCTTCTGATTGAGCTCTTCGATATCGCTCAGGCGCACCTCACCGAGCACCGTACCGCGCTCGTCTACCACCGGTGCAGCCCGCAACCCTTGTCCAAGGATGCGTGACAAGGCTTCACGCAGCGAAGACGGAGGTTGCACGCCGACCTCCTCGGGGTGAAGCGCCACGTACGGCCGGTAGGCAAGCCGGGAGGCGTGATCGGGATCGGGCTCGAGCATGCCCACGAGCGCATTGTCGTCGTCGGTAACCCAGAGTACCGGATGTATGCGCCCGTCGCCGTTCGGCTCGCGTCCGCGCTGCTCCGCTTCATGCCGAGTGACCGTGTTAGCGGTCTGCATATACTCGGACACCTCGAAGCACGCAAGTCGCTTCAGAGCTCGGTCGGTTCCGACGAAGCGCCGTACGAACTCGTCGGCCGGATTCGCGAGAATATCCTCCGGGACGCCGTGCTGCACAATACTCCCGTCTTTCATGATCACGATGGTATCGCCGAGCCGTATCGCTTCGTCGAGATCGTGCGTCACGAACACAACCGTCTTCTGCAGTTTGCGCTGCAACGCGGCAAACTCGAGCTGCAAAACCTCGCGATTGAGCGGATCAACCGCGCCGAACGGCTCATCCATCAGCAAAACCGGTGGATCCGCCGCTAAGGCTCGCGCGACGCCGATCCGTTGCGCCTCACCTCCGGAAAGCTGAGCCGGGTACTTCTCACGATACAGTTGCGGCTCGAGCCCGATAAGATCAAGCAGCTCGTCGGTGCGCCGTTCACGGCGTGCGCGCTCCCATTTCAGAAGACGTGGCACGATACCGACGTTCTCGGCGACATTCATATGCGGGAACAGCCCCACGCTCTGAATGACGTATCCGATTCCCCGCCGCAGCTCGTCCGGCGAAATGCTCGCGACCGAGCGTTCGTTCAGCAGGATCTCGCCCCCGCTGGGTTCGAGCATGCGGTTGACCAACTTGAGGCTCGTGGTCTTTCCACACCCCGAGGGGCCGATCAATACGCAGACCTCGCCCTCGGGTATCGAGAACGACACATGGTCCACCGCGAGTTGCTCTCCGTAGCGCTTCACCACATCACGAAACTCGATCATAACGGCGCCTCCTTGAGTCCCTTGGGTGTCAAGACTCTGATTACGATCGCCAATCCGCGGTCTACAAAGACCGAGAGTAACACGATCGGGATGACGCCCATCACGACAAGGTCGGGAGCCCCCTGCCCGAGGCCCTGAAACACGAACGCTCCGAGCCCGCCGGCGCCGATCAAGGCTGCGACCGCGGTGTTGCCGACGGCCTGTACCGTCGAGACTCTGATGCCGCTGAGAATAATGGGAACAGCGATCGGAATCTCGATGTAGCGCAGCATCTGCCCGCGGCTCATTCCCATGCCTTTGCCGGCGTCAACAACCGAGCCGCGGATAACCGCAAGACTTGTGTAGGCGTTACGAACGATCGGCAGAAGCGCGTAGAGCGTTAACGCGATCAGCGCCGGTGCGTTTCCGATTCCTCGGATCCCGAGACTCCGCAGAACCGGGAACTCTCGTGAGAGAAACGCGAGCGGAGCGATCATGAGGCCGAACAACGCCAAGCTGGGAATGGTTTGGATGCCGTTTATAAGCGCGAACACCGGGCGCTCCGCTTTTCGCCTGCGATACGCAAACACACCAAGCGGGACACCCAGCACGGTGGCCCCGCTTACCGCCGCGCCGGCGAGCCTAACGTGAGCACCGAGCTCGCTCGCGAAACGGCTCTCACGGTTGTAGTATTCCTGCACCGGAGCAAGGCTGTCGAGCCGTCCTGTCAAAAGCAGTCCTACGACCACCACAAACGGCACCAGCCCTACCAGGATCTTGAGCGCTTCAGGCGCGTCCGCACCCCGAAGCGACCCCTGCACGATGATGAACCCGGCAAGCAACACCAACCAGAACCCGCTCGAGGGTGTAACACGCCCAAACTCCTCGCCGTGGACCGCGAGCCGTCCTGCGACCCCGAGCGTCGCGACAAGCGCGATCACCAACGCGAGACCGGTTACGATCTTCGCCCACCGTATGGGGGGACGCTGCGCGCCAAACGCCAGCAGCGCTGCCGCTACGAGCAGCGCAGCGATGAATGCCGCGCCCCACGGCACCCCTGCCGCAAACAACGTCACCGGGTCGCCGAGCGCGACCCGGTTCTCCTTGAATGCGTACAACGGCCGAAACAACGCCGCCGCGCCCAGCACCGCTGCGAACAACGTAGTTTTCTCCGGAGCGCCACGGCCGTTGTCGGAACTGCTCACTGAAGGAACCCCTGCTCGCGCAAGTACTCGCCCGCCACCTGCTCGGCGTCCCTACCTTCAACCGCGATCTTGGAGTTCAGCTGTTGAAGCGTGGTGAGGCGTAGCGTTGCGAAAACCGGAGCCAGCACCTCCTCGATTTCGGGGTAGCTCTCGTGAATATCGGCTCGCAGGATCGGTGCCGGCTCGTAGACCGGCTGCACGCCCCGCGTATCCTCCAGCACCACGAGCCCTAACGCGGCGAGCTGCCCATCGGTTCCGTACGCCATCGCGGCGTTCACGCCGTCGGTTCCCCGCGCCGCAGCTTGTGCGGTAACCGCGGTGTCACCGCCGGAAAGCACCAGGAGCTGATCGCTGTCGAGTGAGAAGCCGTATTCGTCTTCGAAGGCCGGCAACGCATCATCACGACTGACGAACTCCTCACTACCGGCTAAACGAAAACTGCCGCCACGCTCGAGGTACGCGGCTAAATCCTCGAGGTCGGTGATCTGCTCCTGCTCGGCGAGGTCTTCGCGGATCGCGATCGCCCAGGTATTGTTCGCCGGAGCAGGCCGTAGCCAGACGATGTTGTTTTCCTGCAGATCGAGGTCTCGCACCGTTTCGTAGGCGCTTTCGGCGTCACGCCAGACGCCGCTATCGGTTCCCTCGAAAAAGAATCCGCCGTTCCCGGTGTATTCGGGATATATATCGATCTCATCGTTGATAATCGCGCGCCTAATGACATCGGTAGGGCCGAACTGCGTTCGGTCGACAACCTCGAACCCGTCGGCACGCAGCAGCTGAACGATCATACTGCCGAGAAGCGCACCCTCGGTATCGATCTTTGAGGCGACCACCACCGGCCCTTTCTCGGGAGCGGGCTCCTCGGCACCACCGCGCGCGAACAAGGCACCGGAAAGCATTACAACCATCAAGACTACGAGCAACACCTGCTTTCGCATCACAATCAACATGACGTTACATCTCCTTTCCGCGAATTCCGGCCGATTATACCTCTCGCTTTCCCGGCCGGCTGCGGTTGCCATTAAAAGTGCGCTAGATCGGTAACGGTCGTCAAGTTTGGGTCCGCGCCTCGGCCACGTTCCTTCACGTTTCGGGCGTGATGTTTCGGCATCCGGTCATCCCGGATGCTGCGGTCAT
>SLBH01000378.1 GCA_007126415.1 Spirochaetales bacterium | reverse complement strand
TCGAAGTATCGCACGATTGCATCTTGATACTGCCCACGCCCATAGGCGTAGTTCGCCTGCACAACCGTCAACTGCGGCACCCCGCCTTCGCAGGCCCCGAGCCACAGCACCGCCAACGCACCGGCGAGTAGCTTGAGCGCCTTCGCCGCCGCCACAGAGATCATAGGATCCTCCGCCATCGCACAATCCGCAACGCATTCTCCAACACGAGAAAAAGGAGAGCCAGCGCCAAGAAGAGACGATAGCGCGGAACAGAAGCAAGCCGAAACCCGTCGCGATCCCGCCGCTCCGTGTACCCCGCCAACCCTTCGCGCAGTCTCGAGAACACCTCTCCCTCACCGGCCGAGAGGTGCAGTCCGTCGGTCGCTTCGGCGACTTGACGCATTGCGCTTGGGTTAGCACGTGTGCGTACCATCTCGCCGTCGTGCGTCTCGACCACGCCCCCGCCGGTTAACGGAATACTGCTACCTTGTTCCGATCCCGTAGTTATGCTGAAAACCGGTATTCCACGCGCAGACGCCGAACGCGCCGCCGCGCTCGGGTTACCTGTATGATACTCGCCGTCCGAGATCAGCACAAGCGCTTGATGGCGAGCCGACCCTTCCGGAAAGGTGTCGAGCGCCGACTCGATCGCACGCTCGATATCCGTGCCGGGGCTTGTGAGCGTCTCGGGCGAGAGCACCGAGAGGAGCGACTGTACTGCGTATCCGTCCTCGGTCATCGGCAGAACCGGCACAGCACGCCCGCCGAACGCGACCACTGCAAACCGCGACTCAGGGAAGTCCTGCACAACCGAGCGCACGATATCCTTCCCTCGCTCGAGCCTGTTCGGTCCCACATCCTCGGCGAGCATGCTCAGCGATACGTCGATCGCGAACACTATCTCGATACCGCTGCGGTCTTCCTCGATCGGACGCCTGCCCCAATGAAAACCCGCCAGCCCTAAAATCACAAAGGAAAAGAACAGAACCGTGCATAAGCCGCGGAAGAACGACTTCACGAGGAATACATTCGCGAGTTCTCGAGACCACACTTCGCTACCGAGACGCTCCAAGTCGCGGCGCCCGCGTCGATACTTCCAAACAAGCATCGGAATCACTACCGCCACGATCACGAATAGCCAGAACACCTCAGGGTACGTGACCGTCATAGGATCTCCTTCAACACCAGCGCTCGCAGAACGAACTCCAGAAGCAGCAGCAGGGCACCGAAGCCCGCCACCTGTCGGTGCATCGGCTCGCTCTGCACCTCGACACGCGTGCGTCGCTCAACCGTCTCGATACTGTCGATCGATTGTAGTACCGAGTCGAGTGCCGCTGCGCTGGCGGCGTGAAAGTACGAGCCGCCGGTGAGATCGGCCAGCGTGCGCAACTGCTCTTCGTCGAAGGCTTCAACCACGGTACCTCGATACATCGCCCCGCTCTCCGGGTCTTCGAACTCGATCGAGGCTTCTCCTTCGCGTCCTACGCCGATCGTGTAGATCCTGATCCCGAGGTCGGCGGCGATCTCGGCGGCCGCTTCAGGTGATATCTCCCCGGCGTTGTTCTTTCCGTCGGTCAGCAGAATCATGACGCGCTCGGTGGCCTGGCCGGCCTCGAGATGCAGCGCGCCGACCGCCAGACCCAGTCCTATCGCGGTTCCGTCACCGAGCTCCATGATGCGCACTTGACCGAGCGCCTGCAGGAGATGATCGTGGTCGGTGGTGGGCGGAACCCGCAGCGCGGCCTCCTTAGCGAAGCTCACGAGTCCGACAGGGTCGTTCTCTCGTCGTAGCACAAACCGGCGAACAACTTCCTTAGCCGCCTCCAGCCGATTGCCCGGCTGGAAATCCTGCGCCGCCATAGTCGGCGACTCATCCAACACCACCATGATATCGATTCCGCGACTCAGGTGAACCGGACGCCTCGAAACCTGCGCCGGTCCGGCAAGCGCCACGATGAGCGCGACAAGACCGACCCAGAACGTAATCACCCCCACCGCGTTCGCGAGGCGCACGCGCCACACTTTCGGGCGAAACCCCGTCCCGTTATAGATCGCAAACGGAAAGCGGATTCTGCCTCCGCGTTGCGGCCAGAAATGCTTCAGGTATATAGCCGGCGGCAGAAGAAGAAGCAGCAGCAGCGCGGTAGGATACTCAAGCACCCACACGTCGCAGTTCCTCCTTTGATTCTTCACCCCCTCCGCGCTGTGCGTCGTGCTCGACCGTCTCGAGAACACGGCGCAAGACCGCGAGATGCTCGCGCCGCTCTCGAAGCCGCGAGCTGCGCGAAGCGAACTTGACCAGGTCGGCGGAGTGAAACAGCTGTATCAGCTCCTCGCGGTCCTCAGCACGCGAGATCAGACGGCGCAGGTGAGAGCCGATCTCGGAACTCGTCGCAGACATGAGATCTCGATCCAGTTTCTCCGAGAAGTACGCGCGCAGCTCATACAGCAGCTCGATATAGAAGCTCCGGGGATCGAGCTCCTCGATCCGCCCCTCAAGTGCTCTCAGGGCCTTGAGAATACGGCGGTACGGTTTCCCGGACCGGTACCCGGCGAGAATCCGCTCGAGCCGCTTCCTACCCCAGCGCGCAGCGGCGAACGCGCCGAACGGCACCAACAACAGCACCGCCGCCGCACCGGCGACCATTATTCGCGTATACGGTAATACCGCCTGACGGTGAGGCGGCGCCGGTTCGGTATCGGCGCCGTCGAGCACCGATGAAACGTGTAGATTGAG
>SLBH01000022.1 GCA_007126415.1 Spirochaetales bacterium | reverse complement strand
TGTGCTCGAGACCGCCGACGCCGGGACGCGGCTGCTTTACCGAAACCCGCGTTCCGTGTTACGCGGTGCGTATCAGCGGGTGACGCCGGGCGCGCTGGGGTTGTCACAAAGCGGCAGAATGGCGAATCTGCCCGGGAACAAGGAGCTGGTGATGGTGAAGAAACCTGTGAGGCTTTCGAACGACGGCGAGGTTGCAACGGCGCGATGTGCGGAATGCGCGCTCTGCGACCTTGCGCCCCGTGAACTCGGTACCATCGCGTATGCGCCCGATCTCCCGGCGTTGGCGGCGCTGGGTGTACGCCCGGGAAAGACCTGCAGCTTGGTTGCGGCGCACCCCTGGGGGGGGCCGGTGGTCTGCTCGGTCGGCGGGCGACAGGTTGCATTGGAGCGCGCTATCGCCGCGGATATCGGCATCCTGCCGTTGGGGTGTGCGGCCGAATGCTCGGGTACCAACGGCGAGTCAACTCAGGGTTGAGCGAGTGCAATGTCATAGCTCTCCCCGAGTTTCTCGTGACGGTGCCGCTACGGTCTTACTGATCGGCCCGCCGAATGTCGGCAAGAGCGTTGTGTTCAACCGGCTTACCGGGCTCGGGGTCTCGGTCGCCAACTACGCCGGGACTACGGTCGATTACGCCCGTGGGGTAGGGCGTTTCCACGAGTTCGATATCTCGCTCACCGACCTTCCCGGAACATATACGTTGTCGGCTACCAACGAAGCCGAGCAGGTTGCGACCGAGATGCTCAATAGCGACGCCGACCTCGTGATCGTGGTGGCGGATGCGCTGCATCTCGAGAGTAGCATCTATCTTGTTTTACAGGTGCTCGCGGTCGAGAAACCCACGATCGTAGTGCTCAATCGAGTCGATGTCGCGGCCGCCAAAGGCAAGCGCATCGACGTCTCTCAGCTCTCGCGCCGGCTCGGTGTGCGGGTGGTGCCCACAATCGCGGTCCGCGGCGAAGGATTCGACGAGCTCGAGCAGGTCGCGGCCGAGGCATTGCGAACGCCCAGATATCCGAAAGCCTTCGAACACGACCTCTGGCAGGAAGCCGAAGCCATAGCGGCCGCGGTGGAGCTCTATGGGGCCGAAGCGGCGGCTCTCGAGTCGAGCGCGCCCAACGCCGCCGGCGTGTCACACTCGCCGCACGCCCCGGGAGAGAAGCGCCGGGAGCACAGGCTCGAGGCGACGCGCTCTCATCATCGATTGGGCGCCGGGCGTGGTGTCGCGCGGCGCGGGCCGACACGGTTTGATTCCGAGTCGCTGGTGCGTCCTTGGCCGGGATTCTTGGTGGCATTCGCTGTTCTGGCGCTCTCGTTCGGCGTGATCGTTGGGCTGGGCATGGGATTACGGCAGTTTTTGTTATTGCCGCTCGCGCGTGGATATCTGTTCCCGTTGATCTCCGGCGTCGTGATAAACGCGTCTGAGCCAGGTGTGCTTCGAAATATACTGATCGGCGAGTATGGGCTTCTCATTAAAGGCATTGAGTGGCCGTTTACGCTTGTTCTGCCGTACGTGTTGTCGTTCTATCTGGCGATGAGCATACTCGAAGACTCCGGATACCTGCCGCGCTTCGCGGTGCTGCTCGACGGCGCGTTCTCCCAAATAGGGTTGCGTGGCTCGCACAGTATCTCGCTGTTGCTCGGCTACGGCTGTGCCATTCCCGGTATCCTCTCTACCCGCGCAATGGGGTCGCGCAAGCAGCGCATCATTGTCGCTACGCTAATCTCGTTGGCGGTGCCGTGTATCTCTCAGACCGGTGCGTTGTTTGCATTGCTGGCCGAAGCTTCGATCTGGTTGGTTCCGGCGTT
The DNA here is from genome assembly GCA_007126415.1 of Spirochaetales bacterium. Classification (GTDB taxonomy): domain Bacteria; phylum Spirochaetota; class Spirochaetia; order DSM-27196; family SLAA01; genus B1Sed10-166. Next base: position 919 of record SLBH01000022.1, on the reverse strand, counting down.
GTTCGGGCTGTCGTTCGCGGTGATGATTGTTGCCGGAATCCTGATGGATCGTTTGCTGCCGGGGGAGCGGTCGCAGCTTGTGTTCGAGATGCCGGAGCTTCTGGTGCCGCAGGCGCGCGTGATGCTGCAGAAAGTGATCGGTCGCCTGAAGCATTATCTCGTCGACGGTGCGGCACCGATGGTAGTTGCGGTGGGCGTTGCGGCGGTGCTCTTCGAAACAGGCCTACTGGCGCGCCTCGGCGTAGCGCTCTCGCCTCTGGTGACCGGTTGGCTGAGACTCCCGGAAGCCGCCGCCGCTCCGTTGCTGCTAGGGGTAGTGCGGCGCGAGCTCACCGTGCTGCCGTTGCTCGAGATGGAGCTGACCTCGCTGCAGATGTTCGTCGGCGCCACCGTCGGTCTGTTCTACGTGCCGTGTATCGCGGTCGTCGCTACCTTGAGCCGCGAGTTCGGCCTGCGTGCAGGCTTCGCGTTGCTGTTGCTCACAACTTCAACCGCGTTCTTGATCGGGGGTGCCTTCGCGCAACTCGGCGCATTGTGGTAACCCGCCCTGGCTCCGTAGTACTGTATCGGGCAATTGCCGGGTACGCGCGGTATGGAGATGCGATGCAGATTGCGTTCGCGAGTGTTCGATTACTACTAGGGGTCGTTTTCCTTGTCCTCGGGGCCTCGGCGTTGGTCACCGGCGCGTCGGCCTTGGCGCGTCGGCTCCACGTCTCGGAGATCGCGATCGGCTTAACCGTGGTTGCGCTCGGAACCTCCGCCCCGGAGCTTGCGGTCAACCTCACCGCCGCTTTTGTTTCGGCCGGCGACCTCGTGCTCGGCAATGTCATCGGCAGCAACGTCTTCAACATGCTGGCTGTCGTCGGCGCGGCGGCGCTCGTTCGGCCGCTCGTCATCGGTGTGCGCACGCAGCGGCTCG
>SLBH01000042.1 GCA_007126415.1 Spirochaetales bacterium | reverse complement strand
CTATCGTTGCCTCGCCGAAGCCGAAGCCGGCGACAACCGCTTCAACCGCGGCAAGCACGCGGTCCTCGGTCAGCACCGTTCCAGGATTCCGCCAAGCGGTCTCCTCAACAGCCGCAAGGTTGCCGATCTCCGCCGCGAGCCCTCCTGCAACGCCGTGCAGCACCACCTCCGACACCAAGCGTGCGTGCCGCTCAAACTGCTGCGACCCGTTGCGCTCAACCCGCCGGCGCGGTCGCATCTCGGGGGTCATGTAGTACAGAGCCGACCAGTAGATCGCAGCCAGGAAGGCGTACTGAAGCATCTGATCGCAGCGATGCTCGGCTTCATGGCCGAGCTCGTGTTTCAGGGATCGCCGTAGCTGATCCGTCTGACGTTCTACCGTCGCACGCATCTCAACCGGGAGAACATCGAGCAGACAAGCGTCTTCCATGATGCTGCGCCGCAGGAGGTACTCCGTGAAAAATGTGAGGTAAGCCGGTTCGCCTCTCAAGAACGTCAACATCGTGTGCGAGACGCCGCCCACGACACGCTCGAGGCGAATATCGTCGTCATCCGGCATCTGTGCGGCAGCCGCGGCGCAGTAATCGAGCCCAAACTGCCGCTGCATCCCGGCGATGAGTTCGTCTTTACCGGCGAAGTAGCGGTAGAGTGCGGTCTTGCTCACTTCCAGCCGCTCGGCAACGCTCGCGAGACTGGTGTTGACGAACTGCGATTCCCCCCAGACCTCGAACGCGGTTTGGAGTATGCGGGCGTGCTTCTGTTGTCGTTGAGTCATGGGTGACAGCCTCGTAATCCGAAAATCGATGCGCAGAACCGCGGAAAGGGCAACTCCAAGCGCAGCGAAAGTTACCGAACGTTCGGTAACACGCGTGAATATACGCCGGCGGCGGACCGAATTCAAGCAGTTTTTTCGGAAATTTCCTGTGCATCGGCTGCAAAATTTCGCGCAGCGCGAACGGCGGGTTGCATTCCTTTCGTTATGCCGCGCTCCGCTCTTTTCTTGACGGCGCTCCGAGCTCGGATTACAGTCTAAGCTGTCCACGCGTAAAATCTTGCGATACTCGTGTTCAACGACTCGAGGAGGGAACCCATGGAACACAAGTCCGACATTCAGATTGCCCACGAAGCCACACTCAAACCGATCTGGGAGGTGGCCGAAAGCCTCGATATCGGCCGTGACGAGCTCGAGCTCTACGGCGACTGGAAAGCTAAGCTCAGTTTTGAGACCACAAAACGGGCGCGCGAGCGCTCGCCCGGTAAGCTGATTCTCATGACCGCGATTACCCCCACCCCGGCCGGCGAAGGCAAATCCACCACCACCGTCGGGCTCGGAATGGCATTGAACCGGCTCGGAAAACGCGCCGCGATCGCGCTGCGCGAGCCGTCGCTCGGGCCGTGTTTCGGTATCAAAGGGGGTGCCGCCGGCGGCGGCTACGCCCAGGTTGTCCCGATGGAGGACATCAACCTGCATTTCACCGGCGACCTGCACGCGATCACCGCCGCACACGCGCTGTTGTCCGCGATGATCGACAACCACCTCAAACAAGGGAACGAGCTCGGGGTAGACCCTACCAAGATACAGTGGAAGCGGGTGGTCGATATGAACGACCGTAGCCTCCGTAACATCGTGATCGGCCTCGGCGGCCCTGCGCACGGTGTGCCGCGCGAGGATCACTTCATGATCTCGGTAGCGTCCGAGGTGATGGCGGTGCTCTGCCTCGCACAGGATCTCGTAGACCTGAAAGAGCGTCTCGGGCGCATCGTAATCGCACGCGGCTACAGCGGCGAACCGGTCTACGCACGCGACCTCGGCGCCGAAGGCGCGATGGCGGCGTTGCTGAAAGATGCGCTCAAGCCCAACCTGGTACAGACGCTCGAGAACACCCCCGCCTTGGTGCACGGCGGGCCGTTCGCGAACATCGCGCACGGCTGTAACAGTCTCACCGCAACGAAGACCGCGCTCGCCGCGGCCGACTACGTTGTGACCGAAGCCGGTTTCGCGAGCGACCTCGGCGCCGAGAAGTTCTTCAATATCAAGTGTCGCACCGGCGGGCTTCGCCCGAGCGTCGCGGTGGTGGTTGCTACCGCACGCGCGCTCAAGATGCACGGCGGCGTCAAGAAGAACGCCCTCGGAGAGGAGAACGTCGAGGCAGTGAAGCAGGGGCTTCCGAACCTCGCTAAGCATGTCGAGAACATGCAGCAGTACGGTGTCAACGTGGTGGTAGCGGTCAACGCCTTCCCGACCGACACCGAGGCCGAACACGCCGCAATCGAAGAGTTCTGCCGGGAACGCGGGGTACAGGCCGTTCGGTCGGAGGTTTGGGCTCGCGGCGGCGAAGGCGGTGAGGCGCTTGCGGAGGCGGTAGTAGAAGCCGCCGAGTCGCACAACGGAGAGATACAGTACCTCTACGACCTCGAGGACTCGATCGAGACGAAGATCGAGAAGATCGCGACGCGCATGTACGGCGCCGACGGCGTTGAGTTCAGCGCCACCGCAAAGCGCCAGATCGAGTACTTCGCACAACACGGCTTCGACAACTTGCCGATCTGCATGGCGAAAACCCAGGCATCGCTCTCAGACAATCCGGCGCTCGTGGGACGCCCCGAGGGCTTCACGGTAACGATAAAGGAACTCGCGGTCTCAAACGGCGCCGGGTTCATTGTAGCACTCGCCGGAGACATTATGACGATGCCGGGGCTACCGAAGAAGCCCGCGGCGCTCGGTAT
>SLBH01000192.1 GCA_007126415.1 Spirochaetales bacterium | reverse complement strand
CACCGAGGAACACAAACTCAATGTTCAGTGGCGGTGTGGAGTTGTGGTATTGCTCGACGAGCGCAAGCGCGAGTGCCAACGATGCCGAACCGTCTTGCTCGGACGCGCGGTTGCGCTCGTGGTCGATCGGCACGAGAATCAGCAAGTCCTCGTTGGACTCGCCCTCGATGCGCGCGCGTACCACCGAGGAGAACGAATGCCCGTCCTGGAAATCCTCGAAGCTCTCCTGCTGTGGCTCTATGCCGAGGCTCTCGAGCTCCGTGATGATGGTGGCGGTGGCGTCCAACTCACCGCCGGATGCCTCGGTACGCGGATGCATCGCCGAGAACTGTTCGAGCAGCTCGGCAGCGCGTTGCGAATTAGCGGCGGGTAAGGACTGTAAAAATAATACCGAACCTGTTAGACTCAGCATCACGAGCTGTAGGAGCTTTCGCATTACGAAATCACGATAGGTAAAACGTTCGAGGCAGTCAAGCACGAGGTAAACTGAGGTTAACTGAGAGGAATCACGTATGGACCTACTTCCTGAGATCGCCCGGCGGGTCAGCATTCGAAAATACTCAGATGAACCACTGAGCGATCAGCAAATTGAGCGAATTTTGGAAGCGGGTCGGCGTGCGCCGTCGGCCAAGAATCGTCAAGCCTGGCGTTTTATCGTGGTGCAAGACCCCGATATGCGCAAGAGTCTCGAGGAAGCTGCATTTGGGCAGGAGTATATTGCCGTAGCGCCGGTTACAATAGCTCTCTGCACTACCAATATCGAGTACAAGATGCCGAACGGCCAGCTTTCGTATCCGGTGGATCTGAGTTTCGCGGCGTCGTTCATGCTGTTGCAGGCCGAGCACGAAGGGCTCGGCGCGTGCGTCGTCACTACGTTCCGGGAACACGAAATCAAGAGCCTGCTTTCGATACCGTACTCAATGCGGGTTGTCATGCTGTTGGTAGTCGGCCGGCCCGATGAATCACCCGAACCGCCTGCGCGTCACCCCTTTAAGCGCGTCGTGTCGTACGAACACTGGTGAGATACCGGCGTTGCGTTCCCTCGGATGAACGGTTAATCGGCAGCGTTGAGGCCTTGGCGCTCGCTATGGCGTTCCAAAGCCAACTCAACCAATCGCGATAGAAGCTCAGGGTACGCGAGTCCGTCGTGCGTACACATCCTCGGGTACATACTGATTCGTGTGAAGCCCGGGATCGTGTTGATCTCGTTGAGCAGGAGTTCTTCGCTCCGCTTGTCGTAGAACATATCAACGCGCGCCATGCCGGCGGCATCGGCGGCCTGAAACGCCTCGATCGCGAGTCGCCGGGCGGTTTCGAGCGTTGAGCTCGGCAGGTCGGCCGGTATCACGAGTCTGGCGCCGTCGGGGTCGATGTATTTGGCGTCGTAATCGTAGAACGTATGCGTCGGGATCACTTCGCCCGGGGTGAACGCGTGCGGATCGCGGTTCCCGAGTACCGCAACCTCTATCTCACGCGCCTCGACGCTCGGCTCAACGAGGGCTTTCGTGTCGAAACGAAAGGCGTCTCTCAGCGCCTCCTCGAGCTCGGCCACGGACTCAACTCGATTGATTCCCACCGAGGAGCCGGCGCAGGCGGGCTTCACGAAGTACGGCGGCCGTCCCAGACGCTCGGACAACCGCTCCGGCAGGTTGTGTGGTACACCGCTTTCGGAACACTCTCCGGCGGTAACGCGCAGAAACGGGACAACCGGCAGCCCGTGCGCGAGCCAGCTATACTTCGCCAGTTCCTTGTCCATACCGAGGGCGCTACCGAGCACACCCGAGCCGACATACGCCGTCCCGGCAAGCTCCAGAAGCCCTTGCACCGTGCCGTCTTCTCCAAACGACCCGTGTAAGACCGGAAAGACGCAGTCTATCTCGAGCCCTCCGCCCCCGGCGCTCAGCCCGTCGACCGGCGTGCAGGAAACCTGGTTTTCAGGGCTTACCTGTACGCTTTCAAGCGCTTCGCCCGCCTTCACCGCATCCACCAGGCTCTCGGGCTGGAGGTACCAGCGACCGTCGCGGCCAATGCCGATGAGCGTCAGCGAGAATCGTTCGGTGTCGATGTTGCGTATAACTGAACTCGCCGACTCGAGCGACACCTCGTGCTCGCCCGACCGGCCGCCATACATTACTGCTAACTCGGTTCGCTTCATTGCTCGTGTTCTTGTCCCTGTAACTCTTGCAGCGCTTTGCGTGCTTCAGCTTCCTCATCCCAGCTGATCGCCCGGTCTGAGTAAATGATGTTGCCTTCGTGTCCCTTCCCGAGCAGCAACACGGTGTCCCCGGGTTGCGCCGCTCTCAGAGCGGCGCGGATCGCGCTTGGGCGGTCGGGGATGATCAGCAGCTCCTCGCCGTCCTGCCAGTCGGGGCGCTCGCGTCTGCAGCCCTGCGCTACGTCTTCAAGCACAGCCGTCGGTTCTTCGCCGCGGGGGTCTTCGTCCGCGAGCACCACCATGCGGCTATAGCGAGCGGCGATCTCGCCGAGAATCGGGCGCTTCTCGAGATCACGTTCCCCGGCGGAGCTGAACACCGGGATGATGCCGCCGGCGGTGCGCGCCGCCACCATCGGGAACAGCTTCTCGAACGAGGCCGGAGTATGCGCGTAGTCTACGATCACGCTAAAGGGGTGCTCCGGACCGGTCACGGTGATCATGCGTCCCGGAACCCCTCGTAGGTTCCCAAGGAGCTCTGCGACCCGTGGGAGGCCGTCGTTGCTGAGTTGCAGCACAACGGTCGCGGCGGCGAGCGCGTTCTCGAGATTAAACCGCCCACCGAGGCCGAGCGCGCTCGAAGCCGATTCGCCGCCGGCGTGTAGTACGAAGCGGCTTCCGTCGAGCTCTTCTTCGAGTTCGTCGGCGAACAGATCGGCCGTGGGATCGCAGAGCGAGTACCACAGAATCGGCCGACGCGTATGCGGTGCGAGTGAGCGCGCACCGTCGTCGTCGCGGTTGAGTACCGCGAAACGGCTCTCGGCGCCGGCTGTATGGTGCCGATCGAGCGCTCGAAGCAGGTTCGCCTTGTCGTCGCGATACTGCTCCGGGGTGCCGTGAAACTCCAGGTGGTCGTGGCTGATATTGGTGCAGACCCCGATATCAAACGCGATATCGGCAAGGCGCGCGGTGCGCGGTGAGAGGCCGTGGCTGGTGGCTTCCACGATCGCGTGCGTGAACCCGTTGGCCACCATCTCGGCGAGCATCGCGTGCAGATCCGGGGCTTCCGGGGTCGACTGGCGCATCGTGTTTTTCTCGAGCGCATCGCCGGTCTTGAGTGCAACCGTCGAGATGAAGCCCACGCGCTCGCCGAGCGCTTCAAGCAATTGGTAGAGAAAATACACCGTCGTGCTCTTACCATCGGTGCCGGTCACACCGATCACGGTGAGTTGCTCGGACGGCCTGCGGTAGAAGCGTGCCGCCGCGCGTGAAAGCAGCGTCCGGATGTCCTCGACCTGGAGGTAAACGAGCTCGTCCGGCTGTTCATCCGGCGGTTCATCCGGTTGTCGATCCGCTGTTTGTCCGTCCGTAGGGTTCTGCAGCGGTGCGGTTTGAACGACCGCAACCGCACCGCGCTCGATCGCCTCGGGTATGAAGCGGTGCCCGTCGAGGTGAACGCCCGACAGTGCAAAGAACAGGCATCCGGGACGGCAGTCGCGCGAGTCGTACGCGATCGCGCTTATCTTAGGATCGTGCGCGCCGAGGCGCGCACGCGTTTCACCCTCATAGATAAGCTCCGACAAAGCTAAACTGGTCTGCATACTGCGGCCGCTGCTCCGTGGTACTCGGTTGCCGGCTTACTCGCCGGTCTCGCTATGCAGAAAGCGAAAGTAATCCATATCGGTTGTGAGAGTCTTCCTGAAACGCGGCACGATCTCTTCGTACGACTGAACACCGCGATAGAAATCGAAGAACTCCGGCGACTGGCCGTATGACATAGCGTAGATCTCGCCGGCCTCGGTCTCGGCGGCCGCGAGAATCTCCTCGCTGTCGCGGTACGCGCGCGAGAGAATACCTGCCTTCTCGCTTTCGAGCTGCCCGAGTATCTCGCGTTTTCGGCCCTCGCCGAACGAACGGTAAAACTCCGCGAAGCGCGCGCGCTCTGAGACCATGCGGTCGTAGACGCTTTCGGTGAGGTCGTCGGCGTAGCGGATCTGACGGATCACGACATCGATGAGCTCGATTCCGTACTCGGGCGCCACCTCGCTTGCGGCGCGCAGCATCTCATCCGACAGGGCGCGCCTTCCGTTTGCGACACTCGGCTGCTCGTCCTGTACGTCGAGCAGGTCTTCGAGATCGTCGGCGTCCTCGAGTTCTTCGGCGTCCGCATCCGCGACCGGGGCGAGCTCCATTTCGGCCTCGAGGATATGGTCGGAGTCGCGCACCGCTTCGGCGAGCTCGTTGGCGGCGATGGTGTTTCTCACCGAGCTCTCGATCACCTCATCGAGGCGGGCGTAGGCGGCATCGATGCTGAACAATGAGGCGTAAAACAGCGCCGGATCGGTTATGCGCCAGCGTGCGGTGGTGTCCACCCAGATGAACTGTTGTTCCTCGGTCGGCATGCGGTTCGGCGCGCCGTCCCACGACTGTATTCGCCTTGGATAGCGTACAACCTGGTCGATGAGCGGCAGGCGGAACTTCAGCCCGGCGTCGGTCTCTACCTCCACGATTTCGCCGAAGCGTGTTACCACCGCCTGTTCGCCTTCATCGATGGTATAGAGCGGGCCGAGCATCACGAATACAACCGCGAGTACGACAACGACAACGCCGATGGTTATAAGTTTACGAGTCATTGGGCGCCTCCAGGGAGGGCGGCGGGTCCTCCGCCGGACAGGTTCAGAAACGGCAGTACGTTGTCCAACCTACTATCGATCAAGACGGTTTCGCCGCCGTCGGCGTTGAAGACGTTCTCGATCATCTCGTAGTACAGACGCTTGCGGGTGGTTGTGGGCTCGTTCTGATACTGCTCCAACACCGCGTTGAAACGCGCGACATCACCGTCGGCGCGGTTCACGCGCCGTTCCGCCCGGCCGCGCGCCACCTCTATCATCTCGCGGGCCTCGCCGCGTATACGCGGAATCTCGCGGTTGTACTGCTCGCGGCCTTCGTTGATCAGCCGGTTCATGTCTTGAACGGCGCGGTTCACGTCCTCGAACGCGTCCTGCACGCGTCCTACCGGCGGAACGGTGTTCTGCAGGCGTACCTGCGTGACGTTCACGCCGAGGTTGTAGCTATCGTACAACTCGTTCATAAGGTCGCGGGCGAGCCCTTCTATCTGGGTACGCTCACGGCCGATGACGTTTAGGATTGCGCGGTCTCCCACGAGCTGGTTCACGACCGATTGCGAGATATCGCGAATCGTCTTGCGCTGATTATCAACCTCGAACAGCCACTTGACCGGCTCTCGAATACGGTACTGCATGCTCCACTCAACATCGATGATATTGAGATCGCCGGTAAGCATGATGGACTCTTCCGGATAGTTGCGGTCGGCTTCTTGGTCGCTATACCCCGCCGAACGCGTGCGGTACCCGAACAGCTCGTGCTGGACTTCCTCGGTCCGGACGTTGTAGTTGCGCTCAATGCCGAACGGGAGCTTAAAATGCAGCCCCGGAGGCATCGTACGGTCAATTGCTCCGAAGCGGGTGACGACCGCCCGCTCGCTTTGGTCGACTACAAACACCATGGTGCTTGCCGCGCCGAGAACCGCTACCACAATCAAAAACAGAACTATGAAACGGGGCTTGATTGTAAAAGGCAGTTTCGGCGGAGTTACATCTCTTGCAGACACTTCCGCCTCCGATTTAAGATCGAGATACTGAGCTTCCAGCCTACTCGGAGCGATTGCCCTCAGTCAAGTACGGGTTGCGCCGGTGCAGCCGGCGTGCCGGGTCCCGCCGTGTCTGCCTTGTGGCATGTCGGCCCGCAAGCGCTTCACTGCGAGCGCTTCACTTGACACGCTGAATCGGCGAAACCTATAGTTGCCGGTATGAAAAAGCGCCTCATCACCTCGGCTTTGCCTTACGTCAACAACATTCCGCATCTCGGCAACTTGATTCAGGTCCTCTCGGCCGACGTCTTCGCGCGTTTCTGCCGCTCGCGCGGGTACGAAACGTTGTACGTCTGCGGCACCGACGAGTACGGCACCGCGACCGAGACGCGAGCACGGGAGGAAGGGATTACGCCCGAGGAACTCTGCACCCGGTACTTCAAGATCCACGACGAGATCTATCGCTGGTTTAACATCGCGTTCGACCGCTTCGGACGTACCTCTACGCCGGAGCACACCGAGATCACGCAGGGTATCTTCCTGAAGCTTCACGAAAACGGCTTCATCACCGAGCATACCCTCGAGCAGCTGTACTCGCCGAGCTCCGAGATGTTTCTCGCCGATCGCTACGTTCGCGGCACCTGCCCGCATTGCGGCTACGAGGAGGCCCGCGGCGATCAATGCGAAAACTGCGGGAAGCTGCTCGACCCGGCCGAGCTGATCAACCCGCGCAGCGCGATCGACAACTCCATTCCCGAGATGCGGGAAACGAAGCATCTCTATATCAACCTCCCCGCGATTCTCCCGCGCCTTCAAGACTGGCTCGCGAGCGCCGCGGAGCACGGCAACTGGTCGCGCAACTCGGTGCAGATGACCTACGGTTGGATACGCGACGGGCTCAAGGAACGCGCGATAACGCGTGACCTCAAGTGGGGCATTCCGGTTCCGCTCGACGGCTATCGAGAAAAGGTCTTCTACGTTTGGTTTGATGCGCCGATCGGCTATATCTCGATCACCGCAAACCATACCGAGAACTGGAAAGACTGGTGGCAGAATCCCGACGAGGTTGAGCTCTTTCAGTTCATCGGCAAGGATAACATCCCGTTTCACACCGTGGTGTTCCCCTCGAGCCTGCTCGGTACCGGCGAGCCGTGGACAATGCTCAAGACGATGTCCTCGAGCGAGTACCTGAACTACGAGACCGGGCAGTTTTCAAAAAGCAAGGGCGTAGGGGTGTTTGGTAACGACGCGATCGAGACCGGCATTCCTGCGGATGTGTGGCGCTTCTATATCTTCTACAATCGTCCTGAAACCTCGGACTTTACCTTCACTTGGCACGACTTCCAAGAGAAAGTAAACGGCGAGCTGATAGGAAACCTCTCGAATCTGGTGAACCGTTCTCTAACCTTTGTAACGCGGTACTTCGACGGAGAGATCACCGAGGTGGACGCCGGGCATGAGTTTTTCGACACGGTGCGCACCACGGAGGCCGAGATCACCGAGTTGCTCGAGCAAGCGAAGCTACGAGAGGCGTTCCGCAAGGTTTTTGCGCTCGCGAGCTACGGAAACCGCGTGTTTCAGAACGCCGAGCCGTGGAAGACGCGTAAAGATGACCCGCGCGGCACGCACGAGATGCTCTCGCGCCTCGTGTACTTGTTGCGCGATCTCGCGGTATTGGCCGAACCGTTTATTCCGGCGACCGCGGCGCGAATCGCGGCGCTGTTGGGGATCGAGCGGCCGCGCTGGGAACACCTCGGTACTACCTCAGGCCTGAGCAAGGTCACTAGGCCCGAGATTCTGTTTGAGCGCCTCGAGGATGAGCGTGTCGCCGAGCTGCAGCAACGGTTCTCGGGTACGCAGTTGGAACGCGCCGAGCGCGAGCGTGCCGAGCAACAGCAGGGACCCGCCGAGCGCTTTCTCGAGCGTATCGAGTTGCGAACCGCGCGTATCACCGAGGTGCAACAGCACCCGAAGGCCGACAAGCTGTACCTCGAGATGATCGAGCTCGGCGAGGGTGAGACACGACAGATCGTCTCGGGGCTGGTTGGACATTACCGGCCGGAGGAGCTCGAGGGCCGCACGATCATTCTTGCGGCTAATCTCAAGCCGGCGAAGTTGCGGGGAGAGAAGAGCGAGGGCATGCTGCTTGCGGCCGAAGGGCCGAGTGTTTCCAGCGCCGACGACGGCGGTGAGGTGGTCGAGGTGCTGTTTCTCGACGATCTCGAGCCCGGAACGCGTATCACGCTCGCCGAGAGCGCCGAACCGGCCGAGAAGCCGTCGCAGGTCACGATCGATGAGTTCTTCGAGATACCGATCGAGGTTCGCGATCACGTGGTGCAGATCGACGGCCGTCCGCTGCAGGCTGGAGGCAAGACCGTCACCACCACGCGCGTCGCAAACGGCAAGGTCGGCTGATCGGCGTGTTGCAGAGGATCGCGCTCGAGGAGCTCGAGCCGAGTGAGAGCTTCCTGCAGTCGCGGTACTGGGCCGAGCTCAAGCGTCGTTTCGGGTGGTCGGCGTGCGCGGTGCGTGCGCTCCCGAGCGGCGAACGCGACGCTGTGTTCCACGATCTCCACCTTGCAATGACACGGCGCGTTGCACCGGGTTTCACGCTCGCGTATGTTCCACACGGCCCTGAGTTGCGTAGTCCCACCGAGATCGCGGAGGGCGGGGCGCTCGAGCGCGAGCTCGAGTTGATCACGTCGTTGCGTGAGTTCGGACAAGAACTCGCCTCGGCGATCGATACATCGGTCGCGATGCTACGCTTCGATCCGCCGTGGGAGCTCGATATCGGCGCGGCGACCGGGCGGCTTGATGAGGCCGAGGCGGCCCAGGCCGGAGCGGCCCGCGACGCTGCGCGCCGCTCGGCCGCGCGGAACGCGGGGTTGCGTGCGCCTGGAGTTGAGATTCAGCCGCGGGCAACGGTTCTGATCGACGTAACGCAAGATGAAGAGGCGCTGCTCGCGGGTATGAAGAGCAAGTGGCGCTACAACCTGCGACTTGCCGCCAAGCGCGGCGTTTCGGTTGAAAGCGCCGGCCCTGGGCTGCTCAGCCGGTGGTACGCGCTATACCGGGAAACCGCCGCGCGCGACCGCATCGCGATCCACTCCGAGCAGTACTATCGTGCGGTGTTTGAGGTAGCTGCGGCAACGCCCGACGGGCCCGAGATCGAGCTCTTACTTGCGTACCACGAGGGCGAACTGCTCGCCGGAATAGTCGTCGGGTATTATCGCGGCCGGGCCACGTATCTGTACGGAGCAGCCTCCAACCGCAAACGTAACCTCATGCCGGCCTATGCGTTGCAGTGGGAGGCGATGCAACGGGCGAAGGCTGCCGGGATGCGCGTCTACGATCTCTTCGGGATACCGCGCACCTCCTCCGACCGCCATCGTATGCAGGGGCTCTATCGCTTCAAGACCGGCTTCGGCGGCCGTATTGTCGAGCGTCCCGGATGCCTCGACCTGCCGATTCAGCCGTTGCGGTATCGCGCGTTTCGAGCGGTTGAGCTCGCGCGTGACACGCGGGCAAGACTGCGAAAGCGCCTGCGCTAACTCGCGGCTATGCCGTGTTTTTTTTCAAGCATATCGTAGTAGTTGATCACCGACCGCACATACTCACGCTTCTCGTTATAGGGCTGATAGAAGAACGAACGCTTGAATCCGTACACGATGATGTTTTTCAGCTGTTTCGGCGGAACCTCAGCGTGATTCACGAGCTGTTCGAGCTCGCGCGTTACGCCGGTGTGGGACACGAGCCGGTTGTCGGTGCAGATCGTGATCGAAAGCTTGTGGTCGAGCATCTGGGTTACCGAGTGCGCCTTGAGCGTCTCGAGATACGGCGAGGTCTGTAAGTTGCTCGTGAGGCAGACCTCGATCGTGACACGGCTATCGGCTATGTAGTCTATGAGGTTGCGAACGTAGCGCTCGGGGTCGGCGATCTCGGGACTGCGGATGAGCTCGGCGTCGAAGAGATGAAACCCGTGACCGATGCGGTCGGCGTGCAGGTCGGTGATCGCCTGGAAGATCGACTCGGGTCCGTAAGCTTCTCCGGCGTGCACCGTCTTGTTGATGAAGTGCTTATGCACGAACTCAAACGCTCCCTTGTGGTTTCCGGCGGGATAACCGTGTTCGCTTCCGGCAAGGTCGAACCCCACAATCTGAATATCGCTAGTGTCGCGTAGCTGCACCGTGGCGCGCGCGAGCTCGTACGAGGCGGCGCGCGAGAGCTCATGAGCGTCGGCGTGCGGGTGCACATCGGCGAGGCGTGTGAAGTATGACGAGAACTCAGGAGTGAAGAATCGCATCGCGGTGATGATGATCCCGTACTCGAACGGCGGCAGCGGCGCGTGCGATTCCTCGGGAGCTATTGGGCCGGCGGTCAAAGCGTTGATCTCGTCGCGCGCTCGCCGGAGCCCGCGATCAACGGCCTCGATCACCGCCTCGAACGACAACTCCGGGTGCATATGCAACTGGGGCGCGAAACGCACCTCGATATATCTGACTCCCTCGGCGGCGTTGTCGTGCGCAAGCTCGTAAGCGACGCGCTCCAGATGCTCGGCGCGCTGCAGTACAGCGACGGTCCAGGCGAAGCCTGCCAGATACTCATCGAGATTGGCGTAACGGCGCTTGAACACGGTTTCGATCAAGCCTTCCGGCGTGCCGGACGGAAGCTCAACGCGTGAGTCACGAGCGAGCTCTATCAATGTCTCGAGCCTAAGGCTTCCGTCGAGATGAAGGTGTAGGTCGGT
>SLBH01000091.1 GCA_007126415.1 Spirochaetales bacterium | reverse complement strand
GTTGCGGGGGGCGTCCTCCAGCCCTTCGGCGTACCAGCGCTGATAGACGGTCTCGATGCACCGATCGAGCGATCGCTGAGACCAGAAGAGCGAGGTTGGGTTCGTCAGACCGGCCTCACCCGCGACGCGGTGCAACAGGCGAATATCGCGCAGCGCAAATCCCGCGTCTTTACCGGCGGCGTAGAACTCCGGCAACGAGTACACACCGAGCCCGCCCGAGCGCGCAACTACCACAGCAGCAACAATCAGCACCGCTATAGCCGTTACAACCGTTACCGTCGTCACCGATTTGCGTCTCCCTATTAGCAGTGTGCGTATACGAGCGCCTGTTGACAAGCCCTACCGCCCACGGTATCTCCTGAAAGCGCAATGAATACACAACAATCGCGCGAGCGCCGCGCCGAGCAAGGCTATCAGTTACCCCACGCCGTCGGGGATCGGTTTCGCCGTACAATAGTGTCCGAGATCTTACTGCTGTTTCTGGTGCTGTTCCTACCGGGCATGCTGATGGTTGACGACTCGGTGGAGTTCGAGCTGTTTGATCACCTCGGGTTTCACTTCAGTTACGCGATCGTAGCGATCCCACAAATCCTCTTGATTCTACACACCATCAAGAGCCGGCCCGAGATCTGGGCCCGCGAGTTCGGGATTCGCCGTCCACGGGTGCAAGACGCCGTTTGGGCGGCGTTGCTCGTCCCGGTGCTGTTTGCGGCGCTTGCGGCGGTAATCGGCCTTGCGCTCGCGCTGCAGCACCTTGGACTGGATATCTCCACCCCGGAAGGCGCCGGTTTTCGGCTCACACGCCCGCAGCTCCTCCCGCTTGTAGCGATCACTTCGCTACTCACCGGATACCGCGAGGAGCTTTTTTTTCGTGCGTACATGCTTCCCCGCTTGGCTCAAGCCGGAGTTCGCGTTCCCCAGGCGGTAGCGGTTAGCACGACGCTGTTTGCCGTGGGTCATATCTACCAGGGCGTGGTCGGGTTACTGTTCGCCGCGCTCATCGGCGTGGTGCTCTCTATCGCGTTCTACCGGCGCCGTAGTGTTCACCACATTGGGCTCGCGCACGCCGGGTATAACTTTTTCACCCTCGTGTTTACGCTGGTCGCCGAAACTCAGCTCGGGTGACTCAACTTGAGGAACGGATCGACGCCGGATTGAAAACGCCAAATAATAGTTGTATACTCATGATTATGAAGTCACGTTCCGGTATCGGTTCTGCAGTCGTCGTTACGCTCGGTGCGCTCGCCGGGGTCGCAACCGTCATCGTGGTGTCGCTGGTGTTGTATCGTGAGATCGGTAGCGGCGAACCTCACGCCCCTCAGAACGAGCAGCAGCCCGGCGTCGACGCCGCCGAGCAGGCCCCCGAGTACGACGAGCTCGCGGTGGCGGTAGAGGAACTCGGATTCCAGGCGGTTCGCAACAGCGTAACGGCCGAGGAGTTCGAGCTTACCGCTCTTTCCGGCGAGGAGCTTACGCTGAGCAGCTTCGAGGGTGCGCTCGTGCTACTCAACTTCTGGGCATCATGGTGCCCTCCCTGTGTCGAAGAGATGCCGTCGTTGCAAAACCTGCACGATAGTCTCGATCGTGACGAGCTCTCGGTGCTCGGGGTGAACGTGCAGGAAGACCCGGAAACCGTCGCAGAGTTTGTCGAACGGCTCGAGCTCGCGTTTCCGATCGTGCTCGACCGCAGCGGGGCGGTTTCGCGGCGTTACGCGGTGCGCGGCATGCCGATGAGTTACCTTATCGCCCCCGACGGCCGAGTGCTCGGTGCCAAGGTTGGATTTCACGTCTGGGACGCCGAGGGCTTTCCGGAGCGCTTTCGCGCCGTGCTGGAACTGAGCTCGTGAGCACCGACATCAATATCCTGATCGCGTTTTTCGGCGGGCTGCTTTCGTTCTTCTCGCCGTGCATCATACCGCTCGTGCCGTCGTACCTCTCGTATATCGGCGGCGTTGGTCTCGAGGAGCTGCGAGAGCCGGCTGCGCTCAAGAACCGCGTCTTGCTGCGCACGCTCTGTTTTGTCTTCGGGTTTTCGGCGGTGTTCATGCTGCTCGGCGCCATGTTTTCGGGAACTGCACTACTGTTCAGCGACGCGGCCACTATTATTAATCTGATCGCGGGAGCAGTCGTTGTGCTTCTCGGGGTCCATATGATCGTTCCGTTTACGCGCCTTTTGCAGCTCGAGCGGCGCATCCCGTTACCCGGGCGGCCCCGTGGATACATGGGCTCGATCGTGGTCGGGATGGCGTTCGGAGCGGGCTGGACACCCTGCATAGGGCCGATCCTCGCGGCGATTCTCTTTCTCGCCGGCAGCTCGGCGGCGCCGGCACAGGGGGTCTTGTACCTTGCGGCGTACTCGGTTGGGCTCGGGGCGCCGTTTATCGTTACGGCGCTGTTCTTCGACCCGATCATGCGGCGGCTACGGAGTCTCGGACCGCGCTACAACACGATCAAGCGCGCCGCCGGCGCATTCTTGATCGCGATCGGGCTGTCGATCGCGTTCGGTCGCTTTCAGTATCTCAACATAGCGCTCGCGCGGACCGCGACGGCACTCGAGCGCCTGCACGCCGCTCATCCGGGGGCTTCCCGGTTGGGGTTCGCCGTCGCGGCGCTCGCGCTCGCGTTACTGCCTGTGGTGATCCGGCGCGTTCGCGCCCCCCGGAACTCGAGCGACACCGGCTCTCGGCGGGTCACTCCCGTTGCGCTCCGGATCTGGGTAGCGATATGGATCGTGATCGCGACGCTCCAGAGCCTCGGCGTGATCGAGATTGCGGCGCTGCTACAGTCGTACCTCAGGTTCCAAGGCGTGTGACCGTCACTTACCGACACGGCTTGCAGCGGCGGGAGGCGGAACTCTATAATGCGAAGTCAGACTACCTCGATAAGGAACCACAGTATGGAAGAGATCAAGCAGTTACTACCCCATCGCGAGCCGTTCTTGTTTGTGGACAAGCTCGAGCGCTGCACCGATGAAGAGATCGTGGGCACACACACCTACAGCGCCGACGAGTTTTTCTTCCCGGGCCATTTCCCTGATTACCCGGTAGTCCCGGGCGTCATTCTCGTCGAGACCATGGCGCAGTGCGGCGGCGCCGGAATCCGGCAACTTGGAGCGCTCGGCGATGATGCGCTGTTCTTTCTTGCCGCGATCGAGAAGGCAAAGTTCCGCCGCCAGGTACGCCCGGATGAAACCGTACGCCTCGAGATCAAGAACCTACGCATCACCCCTCGCATGATTAAGCAAAGCGGGAAGGCGATGGTCGGCGATGAGGTTGCGGCCGAAGCGGAGTGGATGTGTCTGGTAGGCAGCAGCGAAAACACGTAAGCGCTTCCGAGCGCACAACACCACCTGATCGAGCCTTGGCGGCCGCAGCGGCTGCCGCCGGGCCGGTTCAGGCTCAGAACGTTCTCATGAAGACCGGCGACCGCGACCTAGCGCTGGCCATGATGTTTCTCGAGGACCGTGAGCGTGGTGAGTTGCTCGAGCGCGTGTCCTCGCAGAAGGCCGCACGCGTGCGTGCCGAGCTGCAACTACAGGAACGCTTGCGGATCGAGTACCGGCATTATCTCGACGCCGTGCAGCGTCTGACCGCCGAGCTCGGCGGGTCACGGTGTGCCCGCTCCCGCGGCAGTTATCTCCGCCCCCATCGAACGCGCCCCCTCCGTTAGCCGCGCACGATAACTCAGTGCGCTCCTCGGCACGCGCGCTACGGTTGGGTTACGAACGCGTCGCGATACCCACGTCGCCGAACGGTATAGAGTGCCGCTCCGGCTTCGTCCTCGGACAGCGGTCCAAGATACACACGGTATACCTGCCGTCCGTTGAGCCGCCCATCCACTATCGTCGACGGGTAGCGAGTATCGAGGCCCGAGACCAGTACGCCGGCGCCCTCGCGACTCTCGAACGCGCCGAGTTGCACGTAGTACTGCCCCGGTTCGAGCACGCCGGTCACGGTCGGCTCGCTCGGCTCGCTCGGCGGTACAGGTGCCGGAGCGGGTTCCGCGTCCACAGGCGGCTCGATCGGCTCCACCGTGACCGGACCTTCCGGCGGCCGCTCGTCCGAGGGCTCGAGTGACAGAACCGCGTCGGGGCCCGGAAACTCAGGTACGTCGTCCTCTTCACGCGCCTCGACAGCGACGTCCGGGTCCGGGTCCGGCTTCGGATCCGCGGGTTCCGCGTCCGGCCCCGGATCAACCGTTTCCTCGAATTCAAGGGACGGGGCAAGGTGCGGTGCATCCGCATCGGGCGCTGTCCGCCGGGCCGCAACCTCGGGGTCCTCGGGCTCTTTCTCTACCGGTTCGTCGCTCACTGCTTCGTCGCTCACCGGTTCGTCCGGAGGCGCGCGGTCCTCGGCAGAAGGCCGCTCCGACACGCGAGGCCGCAGCCCGAGCTCCGGCTCGTCGTCGCTCGGCTCGCGCGCGAGCTCGGCAAACTCCTCTTCGTCGATCGCGATTACAGGATCCGTTACCGGATCGGAAGGCTCGTCGGGTACCGGGATTCGCGGAAGCTCGCTCAGCGCACGCGGCGCTCGCGCCGGTTCGAGTTCCGGCGCGTCCTGCTCCGGCTCGACAAGCGGCACCTCAGGATCCGCTGCCGCGCGATCCGCCGGCGCGCGATCCGCCGGCGGGATAGAGAGGGCGGCCAACGGATTGCGGTCGGGATCGGACGAGAGCGCGGCTTCAGGCCCGCGCGTTCGTGAAGGCGGCGCGGCCCGATCGACGCGCCGAACACGTACCTCGGCACCGGCGTCGCGTTCGAGGCCGATCTCACGCGCCGCGTCGGGCGACAGCAACACCAAAACGCCGGTCTCATCGAGTTCGCGCGTTACGAACACGGTTGTGCGGCGGCCGGTCTCGAGATGTTCCACCTCGATGCGGCTGTTGACCGGGAAGCTATTGGAGGCTGCAAAATTACCGGATTCCGGGAACTCGCCGTACCGCCCCGGCGCGGCGGTGCCTTCCCACCGCCGCCCTTCGGCCGCGGCCGTGCCCACAAGCAAGAGCATGCAGAGCGCTGCCCATAATCCACGTTTCATCTCAGCCACCCCCTGCGGGTCTTTACGAACTCTCGAGAACCCGACGCGCAACGGCGGTGCCGATCTTGAACCCGAGCTCTCCGGTAAGCTCGGCGTGTTCCTCGAGTAACTCCGAGATCTCGATCTGCTCCGACAGCATCTCGTCGGCACCGTCGACCCGGAAGTACGAAAGCTCACCGAGTGTGGGCTTCGGCATGCCGTTCCCGTCCTGCTCGAAGCGAAGCGAGAACCGAATCAGGAGGTCCGCACCGCCTTCGTGCGCCACCGAGAGCACGTGCTGATCCGACCGCCGTCCGTCTTCCTCTACTCCAGTGATCGGTCCGGCGTTGAACACAATGTAATCGGCGTCGAAAAACA
The DNA here is from genome assembly GCA_007126415.1 of Spirochaetales bacterium. GTDB lineage: Bacteria > Spirochaetota > Spirochaetia > DSM-27196 > SLAA01 > B1Sed10-166. The sequence goes on along the minus strand of SLBH01000091.1, from coordinate 5,121 downwards.
CGTCCATCACACCCGCCTCAACCGCCGAGAGAAAATACGCAACATCGAGTTGATCCTCTTCGTCCTCGAGTTGCTCGATTCTCTCCGGGTCCCATGCTTCAATATACACCATGAGGCTCTCGGCGTTCAGCGTCGCCGGGATCGAGAGCAGTAACACGAACATTATGACGGCAGCCAAGCTCGCGGATGCCGGTTTGAACTGTCCAGATCTGTACATCGTACCCCTCCTGGTGTATTCATCGGCAAGATAGCGATCACACCCAAGCGACTGAGCCTTAGTGGTTCGTGTCTGGGCGGTTGTATTGCCTCGACAAAGGGTTACGTGCTACCTTACGGCAGCACAGATAGCATTGCAGCCACATGAATTACTTCGTTGTACAGGTCAAGACACGGGAAGAAGAGAAGTACCGCACCTTAGCGCGTCAGGCGCTGCAGGGAAGCACCATGAATCTGGTCTATCCACAACGGAGACTGCGTCAGTTACGACGCGGCAGTTGGAAAGACGTTCTCAAGCCCCTGTACCCCGGATATGTGTTTCTCGAGGGCGATCACGTCTCGGTTGAAGACTACTGGCATCTCCGTCACGTTCCCGGTTTCCTGCGTTTTTTAGAAACCAACTCAAATATACGTCCGATAGACGGAAGCGATCGCGAGCTGCTGCTGCATTTTCTGCGCTTCGGCGAAGTTGTAGAGAAGTCAAAGGTCACGTTCGGCCCGGACTCGCAGATTCGCGTGCTCGAGGGTCCGCTCGCCGGGCTCGAGGGACGCATCGTAAAGATAGACCGGCGCAAGGGACGCGCCAAGGTCAAGCTGGACCTCTACAACGATAGCTTCCCGGTTGACCTCGGATTTGAGGTCATCGAAACTGCGGTGAAGAAATGAGCGGAGACGGTCGCGCACGCACCTACATTTTGGGAGCAGGCCTCGCGGGCCGCTCGATAGCCGAGGAGATGCGCCGCAAGCGTAACCCCGGGGCGGTTGCCGCGTTTCTCGACGACGACGCGGCGAAGATCGGCACCAAGATCGACGGCGCACCGGTCCTCGGCCCGATTCTCGACGTCGTAGAGTTGCTGAACAAAGCGCCGCAGGATGAAGCGCTGATCGCGATCCCCGAAGCGCCGCGTGAGCATCTCAAGCAATGGTACGACCTGCTGAAACAGGCGGGCTTCGCGCGTATCCGGATTCTGCCGAGCCTATCGCAGATCATCGACGGCGAGGCGCACCTAATACAAGCGCGCGAGATCGATCCGCTCGATCTCCTCGGGCGCACCCCTATCGGAATAGACCTCCGTGAAAGCCTCGCGTACCTGCGAGGCAAGCGCGTGTTGATTACCGGCGCCGGCGGCAGCATCGGCAGCGAGCTCGCCCGCCAGCTACTCGCCGGCGGTGCCGAGCGGCTGTACCTCCTTGGGCACGGTGAGAACAGCATCTACGAGATAGACCGCGAGTTGCGCACGCTGCAGGAAGAAGGCGTGGGAGAACGCGCCACGGTGGTCCCGGTGATCGGCGAGTTACAGGACCCGCATTACACGCGCTTCATCCTACACCGTATGCGCGTGAACGCGGTATTTCACACCGCAGCCTACAAGCACGTGCCGATGCTGGAGTCCAACCCGGTAGAGGCGGTGAAGAACAACGTGTTCGTTACCCAGCATCTTGTAGAGGCCGCGGAAGAAGCCGGCTGCGAGCGGTTCGTCCTCGTCTCCTCCGACAAGGTCGTTGAGCCAACCAGCATCTACGGCGCTACAAAACAGCTTGCCGAGGAGATTGTTCTCAACGCCGACGGAACGCGCATGCGTTTCATGGTGGTACGCTTCGGCAACGTACTCGGTTCGCGCGGGAGCATCGTGCCGCTGTTTCAGAAGCAGATCATGCGCGGCGGCCCCGTCACGATCACCGACCCGCGCACCGCGCGCTACTTCATGACGATTCCGGAGGCGGTTTCGCTGGTCTTAAAGGCCGGCGGGGTCGGCGAAGGCGGTAGGCTCTATCTACTCGACATGGGCGAGCCGCTCCCGATCCGTGAGATCGCCGAGCAGATGATTCGTTTCTACGGCTACGAGCCTGATGTCGAGATTCCGATTCAGTACATCGGCATGCGACCCGGCGAGAAGCTGACTGAATCCTTGTATGGAACGGACGAACAACCGCTCCCGAGCGGCACCGAGCGAATCCTGGGGGTGGAACGCAACAATCGCTCGCCGGCAGAGCTGGCCGGACTGCTCAAGGAGTTGTACCCCATCTGTTTCCCATGTCCCGAGCACCTCGAGTCTTATCGCAACCGCCGCGAGCTGAGACAAGCGATCGCGCGTCACATTCCTTCCCTACCGGTAAGCTGCCATGAGCCCGAGTACTGAGTTCATCCCGTTTGCTCGCCCGAGTCTCGGCGAAGCGGAAGAACAGGCGGTTCTGCGGGTCCTGCGAAGCGGCTGGCTCACCACCGCTCGCGAGGCCGAGCAGTTTGAGCAGGAGTTCGCTTCGTACTGCGGCGTATCGCACAACCACACGCTTGCGGTCAGCTCGGCTACCGCCGGGCTGCACCTCGCGCTCGAGGCGCTCGGCGTACGCTCCGGGGACCGTGTTGCGGTGAGCCCCTACACCTTCGCGGCGAGCGCCGAGGTTATTCGCTATCTTGGCGCCGATCCGGTCTTCGTCGATATCGAACCCGGCGGATTCAACATCGATCCTGCAAAGCTACTCGAGACGCTCGAGCGACAAAGCGAAGCCGGCTCACCGGTACACTCGATCATGCCGGTGCACGTCGGCGGGTACCCCTGCCCGGTCGCGGAGCTGCGCCGCGCCGCCGAGCGCTACGGCGCAGCCGTGGTGGAAGACGCCGCGCACAGTTTCCCGGCGCGTGAGCCCGGCGCCGCACACGGTGCTACACACGGCGCCGCACATAGCGCCGCCGACGGGGAACCCCCGGCGATCCTCGGCACCGGTTCCGACGCGGGAGTTTTCTCGTTCTACGCCACCAAAACAATCACCACCGGTGAGGGCGGTATGCTGGTCTTCAAGACCGAGGATGCCGCGGCGCGCGCCCGCGTGATGCGTCTGCACGGCATAGATCGACCGGTTTGGGATCGGTATCACGGCCGCGCGGCGCCACACGAGTACGAGGTCGTTGCTCCGGGCTACAAGTACAACCTTCCCGACATCCTCGCCGCGATCGGCAGGGTGCAACTGCGGCGTGCCGAGGAGTTCAACCGCCGACGCGCCGCGATCGCGGCGTACTATCTCGAGCACCTCGCCGATCTCGATCAGTTGCAGCTGCCGCCGCACCACCTGCCGCAGTCGTGGCATCTGTTCATCCTACGCCTCGATCGCGCTCGCGTGACGGTTGACCGCGACACCGTGATCGCGGCGCTCGCCGAGGCCGGCGTCGGAACATCGGTTCATTACAAACCGCTCCACCTGATGCCGTACTATCGCGACCGCTACGGTTTGAGTCCCGAGGATTTTCCGGTATCATGGGACGCATACCAATGCTGCCTGAGCCTGCCGATCTATCCGCAGCTCAGCGACGCGGCGGTTGAGCGTGTGGTAGAGGCCGTGCGCTCGGTCTGTCGGCGTTACGCTCGGGCATAGGCTGCAAAAGGGACCGATGCGCTCGATACGAAAGATGCTCACGCACACGACTCACTTCATCAGCGATATCTACGAGCGCAATATGCTGTACTGCTATACAGTCCGCGCGCAGCAACCGAGCGCCGCGATCGTTTCGATCACCCCACCGGAGCTGCCGGAGCATTGCCGTTTCCTCACCGCGCGCGACATACCGGGACGCAATCGCGTGATGGTACTCGGTGAGCTCGTCCCGGTGCTCGCCGATCTCGAGACGCATTACGCCGGAGAACCGATCGGACTGCTCGTTGGTCCGGTGCTACGCGAGCTAATGGAACTCGCGACACGCGTGGAGGTGCGGTACGAGCCGTTGCCGGCGGTGCAGCAGTTTCACCCCGATGAGGCCGAACACCTTCAAACCGATTTTGTGAAAACCGTGGGAGCTCCTGAGCAGGCGATGCGAGCGGCGTTTCAGGTGGTCGAAGGTGAGTATCAGACCGAGGCGCAGGAACACCTCTACAGCGAACCCCAAGCCGCGTTTGTGCAGGCCGAGGCCCCCGACCGCATCGCGGTCTACAGCGCGTCGCAGTGGCCGTTTCACGTGCGCGAAGCGGTTTCCACGGTACTCAAGATCCCGCAGAAGCGCTGCGTAGTGCGGGCTACCGACGCCGGCGTGGCGCTCGACGGTAAGCTCTGGTACCCGTCGCTGGTTGCAGCGCACGCTGCAATCGCGCACCGTGCCACCGGGCGCCCGATCAAGCTTGTCTACACGCGCGAAGAGGACTTCATCAACAGCACAAAACGCGCCCCGAGCCACATCAAACACGTCACCGGTCTCGACCGCGACGGTAACCTCATGGCGATGCAGGTGACGATCACGCTCAACACCGGCGCCTATCCTCTATTGAGCGACGAGATGCTCAAGCGTATGATGGTGGCGGCCTGCGGCCTGTACAACTGCCGCAACGTCCGCATACGCGCACGTGCGGTGCGCACGAACCTGACTCCGATGAACGCCTTTGCCGGGTTCGGTACGGCGCAGGCCTTCTTTGCGGTTGAGGCTCACGCCGCGCGCATCAGCGAGGTTGCGCAGGTGCCTCCGCAGATCTGGAAAGAGTTCAACCTTCTGCGAAAGGGCCAGACCACCATCACCGGCGGCCCCGCAAAGAACGACCTGTTCGCCTGCGGGGCGTGGGACTGGATCCTATCGCAGTCCGATTTCGCGCGCAAGCACGCCGCGTTTGAGCTTCAGAAGAAGCGCCGCATCATCCAAGAAGATCTGCGCGCCTCGGCGCGCGGTATCGGCGTCGCGGTCGTGTCGCAAGGATCGGGGTTTCTCGGGCGCGGCGAAGAAATCCTCGGCGCCGCGGTGGCGGTACGGCTCGAGGAGTCGGACAGAGCCGTGATTCGGAGTTCGGCTATCCCGGAAGATCGAGGCATACAGCAGATCTGGATGCAAACGGTAGCGCGCATACTCACGGTAGACGAGGCCAAGATCGAGATTGCGCCGGTCGACACCGACACGGTTCCCGATAGCGGCCCCTCCACCTTGTCGCG
>SLBH01000047.1 GCA_007126415.1 Spirochaetales bacterium | reverse complement strand
AGATAAACCGGCCTGGGCCCGCGCCGGTCGAGCAATGTGCCGCTGAAGAACGCGGTGACGGCGTAGAACACCATCATGAGCGAGTATCCCAAGGTTACCTGCCCTTGACTCCACCCGAGCTCACGGGCGATTGGGTCCTTAAGGATCGCAAAGCTCGCGCGAACCCCGAACAACGAAAACACCGCAAGCCAGGAGGCGGCGACTACCGAGAGACCGAGGCGTGCCTCCGGCGAGCCGAACGCCCGATGAACAGCCCGGGCGGCTGCCCGAGGCGGAAAGCGAAACATACCCCTATTGTGCGCGCTTTGGGCCCTCTGCTCAACTCCGTGGAAGCCCCAAAGTGAGCCCTCAGCGGGTGCCATTAAGGAACCGTCAGCCGGTGAGCAAGGCGGCGCTCTCGAGAACCGCGACGGCTGCTCGGTGCAACATGCAGTGGCGGTCGGCGAGCGCATCGAGGTCTTGGTCATACCCCCCGCCGACGACCGCGGCGACCGGCACGCCGGCCGCACGGCAGCGCTCGATCACAAAACGGTCACGATCGAACAGTCCCTGGTGCGTGAGGCGCAACCGGCCGAGACGGTCGGCTTGGTGCACATCGGCCCCGGCGTCGTAGAGCACCAAATCGGGGCGCTGCTGCTCGAGCAACCCCGGCAGCACCTGTTGCAGGTGTTCCATGTAGGCCTCGTCGCCGAGCCCGTTCGGTAACCCGATGTCGAGATCGCCGCCGATCTTGCGAAACGGGAAGTTACTCTCGCAGTGCATCGAGAACGTGAATACCGTGGGGTCGTCAAGGAATGCAGCGGCGGTACCGTCGCCTTGGTGGACGTCGAGGTCTACGATCAACACGCGCCGTACACGGCCCTCGCGGACCAGCGCGCGCGCCGCAACCGCCAAGTCGTTAAAAATGCAGAAACCGGAGCCGAACTCGGGGTGCGCGTGGTGCGTCCCGCCGGCAGCGTTGCAGGCGACCCCGTGGCGAAGCGCCAAACGCGCGGTAAGCAGCGTCCCTCCGACCGCTCGGCGTGTGCGGCGGGTGAGCGCCTCACTCCAGGGGAGGCCGATGCGCCGTAGCGCCGAGGCCGGCAAGCTTCCTTCAAGAAACTCCTGCAGGTAGCGCGTGGTGTGAACCAACCCGAGAAGCTCGCGCGCGGCGGTTTCAGGCCGGTACGTGTTCTGCTCGGTCGCGATGCCTTCTGAACACAGGAGCTCGTAGATTCGCCGGAACTTCGGCATCGGAAAGCGATGACCGTCCGGCAGCCGCGTTACGTACTCGGGGTGGTATACAATCGGCAGTTTCTTAGCGGCCGAGCCGTTACCGGCCGACCCAGCGGTGGCGCGCATCAACAGTACTCTATCAAAACCACGGCAGGTGCGTCTTGCTGCGCCGCAACCGATCTCGTCCACGCGAAGGCATCTCTCTTAGGGTGGCGCAAACCGTCGGTCTCCGTCGGTCTCGCCCTGCGCTCGACAACACGCGCTGCAAGGGTTTAGATTTGTGGTATGCACGGATTAGACGACCAAGCGGTTGCGCGCGTGAGCGAGCTTCTGAAGGGCTCAACTCAACCGGTAGCGCTCACCGGCGCCGGGATCTCGGCCGAGAGCGGAGTGCCGACTTTTCGCAGCGGTGAGTCGGGATTCTGGGGACGCTTCCGGCCCGAGGATCTCGCGACGCCCGAGGCGTTTGCCGCAGACCCGCTGTTGGTGTGGTGTTGGTATGCGTGGCGCCGCGCGCAGCTTGCCGAGCTATCCCCAAACGACGGGCACCGGGCGATGGCGGCGTTCGAGCAGCTGCCCGGCGGGTTCACGGTGATAACGCAAAATGTCGACGGGTTGCACCAGGCAGGCGGAAGCCACAACGTGATCGAGGTTCACGGCAGTATCGCGGCGGTGCGGTGTAGCGCCGATTGTGGCGCGCGTCGCTACCTGCTGCACGAGCACAATCACAAGCACGATCACAATCACGACCGTGAGCGTGACCGTGAGCGTGACCGTGACGCGTCGGCCGAGGCCGTTTTCGCCTCCGATCGGGAGGTCGCTCGCTTGGTTGCGGAGCAAGGTGACGCGGCGTTCGCCACCATTAGCGAGGGGAGCGGTTTATCGGGGCGTCTACCGCCGCAGTGCTCCGGTTGCGGAGCCTACCTGCGCCCGGATGTCGTGTGGTTTGGCGAGCAACTACCGCTTGAAGCGGTGAACCGAGCCTTCGAGCTCTCGGAGTCGGCCGATCTGTTTCTTGTGGTGGGAACCTCCTCGGTTGTGTACCCGGCCGCCGCCTTACCGGAGGTTGCGGCCGAGCGCGGTGCGGTTCTGGTTGAGATCAACCCGGAGCCCACGCCGCTGAGTGACCGTGCCGACGTGGTGATCCGTAGTGGAAGCGGGCCGGCGCTCTCGGCTGTTGCGCAGCGGCTCGGCCTCGGGGCCTGATCGTGTATCGTGCAAATAGGGTCGCGGTATAACCGAATGATCCCAAGTCTGAGAATTCCGGGACCGGCTCTCAGCACCACCGGCCCTACATCTCGCTCCAGAGTTAGCGTTGGATACACCACACTCTGCACGATCAATGTCCAGAGCCGCACCCCGGGGGCAACTCGCACCGGACCTAACTCTTGGAACCGGCCGAGTTGTGCGTCCGGCAGGAGGAACAGCCAATCGATCGTCTCGCGGGCGTCTTCATCATCGAGTTTGACCCCCGTGTAGTACGGGATGTTCAGCCCAAGGTCGATCTTAAGTTCTGCCGGT
>SLBH01000128.1 GCA_007126415.1 Spirochaetales bacterium | reverse complement strand
ATCTTCTTGCCCAGATCGTTCCAATCACGGTGCAGCAGCGCGCCGATCGCCGCAGAGCCCGCGCCTTCCACCACGAGACTGTGCTCGCGAAGCATGTAGCTCATCCCGAGCGCAATCTCGGCCTCATCAACAACAATGTGGTCGTCGAAGTAGCGGCTCACCATCGGCAGCGTGTAAGCGTTCTCGGCACCGATGCCGCCGAGTAGCGAATCGGCAAGCGTGGCCTGCTCCTCCACCTCAACCGGCCGGCCGGCCTTGATGCTTTCGAGCAGCGCCGGTGAGCGCTCGATCGAGACCCCGATCAACCGGATGCTCGGGTTAATCTCTTTTAGCGCGAGCGCCACGCCGGCGCCGAGGCCGCCTCCCGAGAGTTGCACCAACACGGTGTCGAGCTCGGGTTCGTCCTCGATCATCTCGAGCCCGATTGTCCCTTGCCCCGCGATCACGTACGGATCGTCGAACGGAACCACCGGCTGCAGGCCGCGTTCCTCAACCACGCGATAGTACTCGCGCTCGGCCTCGTCTTGAGAGTTCCCCTTCACCATAACCTCGGCGCCGAGCTCACGGATGCGCTCAACCCGGTAGCTCGGCACGTGATCCGAGACGCAAACAACCGCCTTGATCCCGAGCCGCCCGCAGACGTACGCCACCGCCTTGCCGTGATTGCCGGTAGAGAAGGTGATTACACCGGCTTGCCGCTGCTGCGGCGTGAAACTCATGATGCGGTTGGTTGCGCCGCGCACCTTGAACGCACCGGTGCGTTGGGCGCACTCGAGTTTCACAAACAGCTTCGCCCCGAGCCGACGCGACAACGCCGGCGACTCAACCTGCGGTGTGCGCAGCGCAACGCCGTGTATGCGCCGCCGCGCCGCAAAGACATCACGTAAGCTTAGCTCGCTCATACTTGCACTCCGTACTCCACGCCGACACGCCGGGTGGAACACCCCGGGCCGAACACACCGAACACGCGCTACTTCAGGAAGATGTCGAGCGGATACTCAAACAGGTGTTCGTATCCGTTCTCGGTCACGCGAATCGAGGCGTCGATCTCAAAGCCCACATCGTCATACCAAATTCCCGGAATGAGGTGCAGCGTCGTGTTCGGCTCGAGCTCGGTCTTGTCGCCGGGACGCAAGCTGATGGTTTGCTCGCCCCAGTCGGGCGGATAGTTGACGCCGATAGAGTAGCCGAGGCGAGACTCTTTCACGATCGTGGAGTGCGCGATCGCCTTGCGCCACTGCTCCTCAACCTGCTCGGCAGTAACACCGGGACGGATGAACTCAAGCGTTTTCTGTAGGCCCTCGATCACCACCGCGGCGGTGTCGCGCATAATCTGCGGCGGTTCTTTGCCGAGAAACATCGTGCGCGCGATCGGACAATGGTAGCGTCGGTACACTCCGGCGAGCTCCAACAGCACCGCTTCGTCGGCCACGTAGCGCTTGTCGGTCCAGGTAAGGTGCGGCGTCTTGGTCGCCTCGCCGGCCATCATCAGCGGCACGATCGCCGGATAGTCGCCGCCGAACTCCTCGGTTCCGCTGTACTCGGCGTACGCAATCGCCGCGGCGGCGTCGCACTCGCGCGCGCCGACCTTAATGTTCTCAACCGCGGCGTCCATCACCCGCTCGGCAATCTTCCCGGCGCGTTTCATGTACTCTATCTCGCGCTCGCTCTTAACCAGGCGCACGCGGTTCACGAGTGTGTCGGCATCCACAAAGGTTGCGTTCGGCAAGCCTTTCTCGAGCTCGAGGAAGGTTCGATGTGTGAAGTAGAACTGATCCATCTCGACGCCGATGCGCTTTCGATCCCAGCCGCGCGCCTTGATGACCTCTACCATGGTCTCCGCCGGATGGTGCTCGGCCGAATGCACGTAATGGTCGGGCCACTCAACGATATTCTCGTCCGAGAGAAAGGTCGAGAGCCGCGCACCGTTGCCGTCCATACCTCGTCCTACCCAGACCGGTTCCTCGGCATCGAGCGCCACGAGCACGCACTGGTGTACGTAGAAGCTCCAGGCATCGTAGCCGGTTAGGTAGTTCATGTTCGCCGGCTGCGAAACGAACAGTACATCGACCCCTTGTTGTTGCATACGCTGCTTGGTTTTCGCGATTCGTGCTTGATACTCGCTGACCTCAAATGCCGGCATCTTGACTCTCCTCTATGTGATAATGTGATTTTCGCGCGGAGGGCTCTTCCCGACCGCCGCGGGCGCCTAACGGCGCTTTCGATACTCGAAATACTCAAACACCGTGCGTAGGTGCATCTCTACACCGGTGCGCATGGTGTCCTCGTCGATGTTGAAACGAGCGTTGTGGTGCGGATAGTCCGAGCGCTTCTCGGGGTTTCCGGTTCCCACGAAGTAGAAGCAGCTCGGAACGCGTAAGGCAAACGCCGCAAAGTCCTCACCGGCCATACTCGCGTGCTCCACCACCTTCGACTGATCGCCCCCTAAGGTCGCCAAAGCCGCCCAGTGGGCAACCTGCGCCATCGCCGGGTCGTTGATCACCGCGGTGTTTTCGCGCTCAATCTCGAGCTCGTACTGATTGCGGTGCGCCTCGCACAGCCCTCGCACGATGCGTTCGAGGCGTTGGCCGGGGTTCTCGGGACTACCGGGCCCGCCGTCGTAGAGATAGCGCATCGAGCCCTCGAGCTCAACGCTGCCCGGGATAATGTTATTTTTGGTGCCGCCCTGTATCTTTGCAAACATAATCGCGGTGGGCTTCATGAGATTGATTTCGCGCGT
>SLBH01000085.1 GCA_007126415.1 Spirochaetales bacterium | reverse complement strand
TTTGGGTTTGGGTTTGGGCTGTTCATCGGCTTCGCTTAGAACTGGAAATACAAAAAAGGTGAAAACGCCTCGGCGGTTAGCTTCAGCACGCTGAGGAGAAACAACGGGACAACCAATGCGCGCCCGAGCGCCGTCACCCGCGCGCCCGAAAAAGCGCTGAGCAGCCTCAGCACCGGCACACCCTCGCGCACTGTGCCGAGGTACGGCGCGCTGTAGATCAGTACAAAACTCACGCCCAGCATCAGGATCGAAAAACCGCCGATCTGCCACGAAAGCTCCGAAAGCGGCCCAAGCCCGTCGAGCCCAAGCATTCCGCGGTACATCTCGAGCGCTATCGAAAAGCTCGGCGCCCGAAACACCACCCAGCCGATCGTCACAAGCAGCATGGTCCGCGCGGTCGCCCATACCGTGCGAGCCGCAGCGCTCCGGGGGTCCGCGCTCCGGCCGACCGCAGCTCGGCTCGCCTGAAGACGCTCGAGAACGAGCAAGCCGCCGTGCCACGCGCCCCAGACCACAAAGGTCCAGGCGGCGCCGTGCCACAGCCCACCGAGCAGCATCACGGTCATGACGTTGAGGTATGTGCGCCGCGGGCCGAGCCGGTTGCCGCCGAGCGGGATATAGAGGTAGTCGCGCAGCCAGGTTGAGAGGCTGATATGCCAGCGCCGCCAGAACTCGGTGATGCTTTGCGAGATATACGGATAGTTGAAGTTCTCGATGAATCGAAAACCCATCATGAGGCCGAGCCCAATGGCCATGTCGGAGTAACCGGTGAAATCAAAGTACAGCTGCGCGCTATAGGCGAGCGCACCGAGCCACGCGCCGACGAAACCCGGCGTTTCGAGCGCAAAAGCGGTGTCGGCAATCACCGCAACGCTGTCGGCGATCAACACCTTCTTGCAGAAGCCGAGCATGAAGCGCAGCGCACCCTCGGAGAACTTCTCGAAGGTATGACTGCGCGCGCGGAACTGCTCAGCGAGATCCTTATAGCGGAGAATAGGCCCGGCGATCAGCTGCGGGAACAGCGAAATATAGGCGGCAAGCTCTACGTAGCTGCCGGCCTCGGGAGCGTCGTCGCGATAGAGGTCCACCAAGTAGCTCGTCGCCTGAAAAACGTAAAACGAGATCCCGATCGGGAGTATCACGCGCCAAGCCGAGATCGGCTCGCCTCCGAGCGACTGCAACAAGGCGTTGAGGCTTTCGACCCCGAAATTGAAGTACTTGAAGTACGCCAAGATCCCGAGGTTGAGAACGCACCCGAGCGCAAGCGCGGCCTTGGCACGGCTCGGCCGAGCGAGGCGCTCCCGCGCCACCACCGCGCCCAGGCCGTAGGTCCAGATCGTGGTCGCAACAATGAGACTAAGGAAATCGAGACGCCACCAGGCGTAGAAGACCCAGCTTCCGAGTAGAATCCAGCCCGAGCGGTACCGGAACGGCAGCAGATAGTACCCCGCCAGAAACAGCGGCAGAAACAGAAAGACGAAGATCGTGGTACTAAAGATCACCGGCGGCTACTCCACCACGAGCTCGGCCTGAACGACGAGGACGCGCACCTCGGCTCGGTCGTTCTGGTTGTCGCGGCCCGAGGGCTCGGCGCGGTCGTCGCGGTCGGCGCGGCCCGAGGGCTCGCCGCCAAGCACAAAAACGCCGTAGGACTGTCCCCGCTCGAGTCCCGGGTCCCCAACCGCCTCGAGCAGCTCCCCGCCGTGATACAGCGCAAACGCTATCTCGATAGGGTTCACTTCGGCGGCGCGGCCTCTACCACGAGGCACGGCCTCCACCGCGGTGGCATCCCCGGCGGCGGTGCGAAGCTCGAGCCCGTCCCACGGCGAGAAGTTGTAGAGTACGAGCTGCGCGCGGTCGGGGCGGGTATGCTCGATATCCTCAACCACAACCAGCTCGTCTGCAGTCAACACCACCGTGTAGTACTCGCCACGATCGGGGATGAGCTCAGTCTCGTGGCCCCCGATGCTGAGCCGGTGTATGCCCGGAAAGATCGGGCGATACGGCGAGACGGTGTAAGGATCTAAACCGCTAAACTCGGTAGCTGCAATCCAGACCGAGCCGAGATCGTCGCGCTCGGAAGCGTTCACCAACCGGACGAACGCCGCGTCGTCGGGCGCGGCCTCGCCGTACAAGCCGTCCTGAGCCCGGGCGGCCGGCGCAGTCAACACCACACACAACAGCACGAGTATCAGCGTCCGCCCCCAGTTCGGCAGGCGCAGCGCCACCCATCGCGGCGCCGACGCCGTCGCGTAGCCGGCGCCTGTTCCGGCACCGCTGCTGAGTTGTGGAGGGCTCTGAACTCGACACATCACACGTGCTGATATACCGCAGCTGCTCGAAAATTTCATCCGTCTTGATGTACGTCTTGACATTCGTCCTCGAGTTCCGCACTTATAGGTTATAGAGTTACGCATGCTGAGTTCCCGCACACTGCTCGCCGTCATCATACTAACCTTTACGCTCACGCTCAACGCCCATGCAGCCGCCGGGACAGTAGTGGAGGTTGAGTTCGAGCGAAGTTACCGCGTGGCCGAGGTCAACCGCGCCGCCGAGCAGGTGTTCGGCGACCAACCGGCGCCGGCGGCCGAGTACGAGGTAGATGTCTACCGCATGCAGTTCTACAGCACCGCCCTCACCGACGAAGACACCGTAGTCACCACCGAACTCTACGTTCCGCGAGCGCCCGGAGTTGATCGCGGCGCGGCGCCCGAAGTTCGGCGCCACGCCGGGCCGCAACGCCTCGACCCGCGCGC
>SLBH01000255.1 GCA_007126415.1 Spirochaetales bacterium | reverse complement strand
CTGCCCGGCCCGGAATCGAGCTGATCGCAAACGAGCGCTCACGCACGCGCCGTGCTCGTCTGCAACGAACGCTCCGCGAACACCTCCCGTCCGGCCGGTCGGAGTCCGTACAGGTAACGGGCCACGACGCGCGTCGCTGGGGTCTGCACGAGCAGGACGCCTATGACCACGTCATCGCCGATGTGCCGTGCTCGGCCGAACGGCACATGCTCGCAAGCCCGGGGGAACTCGAGCGCTGGAGCCCGGCGCGACCGAAGCGCCTATCGATCGACAGCTACGCGATCCTCTCGGCCGCGATAGCCGCGGCGCGCCCAGGCGGAACGGTGCTGTACCTCACCTGCGCGCTACTTAGCGAGGAGAATGACGAGGTGGTGGCGAAGGCCGTCAAACGCCACGGCAAGCGTATAGCGATCGAGGTGCCTGCGCTCGAGTTAGGTGTGACCACCGAGTTCGGACGCCACGTTCTCCCGGACCGCGACGGCGGTCACGGGCCGCTGTACATCGCGAAGCTCGTGAAGCAGTCTTGACGCGGTGCAAGCCGGCGCGGTGCAATTGCGTCGCCGGCGCTTGTGTGCTATAAACGGGATTCCGTATGCAGCATAGTGACGACTCAACACTGAACCCCGAACAGAAGAAAGCAATCGATACCATCGAAGGACCGCTTCTGATCATAGCAGGGGCGGGTTCCGGTAAGACGCGCGTGATCACCCACAGAATCGCCGAGATGCTCCGGCGGGGCATCCCACAATCGGCCGTTCTCGCGCTTACCTTCACCAACAAAGCGGCGCGCGAGATGCAGACGCGCGTTGCCGGCCTCGTCGGCGACTCCACGCGCATGCTGACGGTCTCAACCTTCCATGCCTTCGGCGTGCAGGTGCTGAAGCGCTACATCCACAACCTCGGTTACCGCGAGAACTTCAGTATCTACGACCAGAGCGACCAGGCGCAGGTGTTGAAGGGAACCCTGCGAGAACTCCAGATGGAAGAGGTGCGCGATCTTCGAAGCATTCTTACGCTGTTCTCGCGTATCAAGACCGGCCAATCGGCTTGGAACGCCGAAACGAGCGAGTTCCGAAAACTGTACTCAGAGTATCAACAGCATCTCAAACTCTACAACGCGGTGGATTTCGACGATCTCATCGTGCTACCGACGCGTCTGCTTTCCGAGTTCCCGGACGTCCGCGCCGAGCTCGAGGCACGCTATCGCTACGTGCTGGTAGACGAGTTTCAAGATACCTCGCAAGCTCAGTATAAGCTGTTGCGTCTCTTGACCGAGCATGCACGCAACGTCTGCGTAGTCGGCGACGATGATCAGTCGATCTACTCCTGGCGCGGTGCCGAGTACGAGAACATCCTGCAGTTTGAGCGCGACTATCCGGAACTGCTCGAGATCAAGCTCGAGCGTAACTACCGCTCCACCGGGACGATTCTCGACGCCGCCAACCGCGTGATCGAGCACAACAGTAATCGCAAAAGCAAGGCGCTCTGGACCGGGCGAAAGGATCACCTCCCGATTGAGCTCTGCTTCCCGGAGGATGAACACCAAGAAGCGGAGATGATCGCGCGTCGGATCAAGTCGCTCGCAGCAACCGAGGGCGTGAAGTACCACGACATCGGCGTCCTAATCCGTACCAACGCGCTGACACGGACGCTCGAGGAAGCCTTCCTCACCGAGAACATCCCGTATCGCGTCTCGGGCGGGCAGAGTTTCTTTCAGCGCCAAGAAATCAAAGACATCATCGCGTACCTGCGCCTGTGCGCAAACCTCAACGACGAGATCGCCCTGCTGCGCATCATCAACGTGCCGCGCCGCGGCATCGGCAAGCGCACCCTCGAGCAGATCACCGCGCGCGCCGAGCGCTCGGGTGTTACGCTGTACTCCGCGATACACGAACTGGTGCAAGCAGCCGACACGCCGATCGGCACGCGTGCGGTCGATGATCTCGGCACATTTATCGAACTCGTCGAGCGCTATCGCGGGTTGTTTCTCTCGGGCGGAAAGAAGCTCGCGCAGCATCTCGAGGCTTTGATCGGCGAGATTGATTACTGGTCGTACCTCGTGATGGAGTATCAGCACAACGACAAGATAGCGAAATGGAAGAATCGCAACATCGACCTTTTCGTACAGATGGTACGCGATTATCAATCCGACCCCGACAACCTGGATGTGGGACTCTATGACTATATCAGCAGAATCACCTTAAACTCGCGCGACGACCAGGATGAAGCCGAAGGCGACGGCAAACTGAACCTCATGACGATTCACGCCGCCAAAGGGCTCGAGCACGATGTGGTGTTTCTCGCAGGCGCCGAGGACGGCGTTATCCCGCATCAGCGCGCGATAGCCGAGGACGCAAAGAACCTCGAGGAGGAACGCCGCCTGTTCTACGTCGCGATCACCCGCGCCAAGCGCAGACTCATCATCTCGAGCTGCCGGAAGCGCAAGATAATGCGTGAGGTTGTTGAGTCGGTGCCCTCGCCTTTTCTCGACGAGATCCCGGAGGAACTCATGACGGTGGTAGAGGCCGAGGATGTTGTCCCGGCCGCCGAGGCGGCCGATTTCTTCCAGATGATGAAAAACCGAGTGCGTTAAAACAGATCGGCGGCCTTCGGTGGCCTAGAACTGTCCGGAGGAGCGCTTAATCTCCGAAAGCTCCATCGGCTTCGGGTTGGTGTTGTCGCCTTCGATCTCGGCGAGCTCCTGAAGAATGCTCTTCGCCTTGCTCGAGAGGCGATCAGGGACGCGCACATGAATACGAATATACATGTCGCCACGCTTGGAGGGGTTCTGCAGCTGCGGAACTCCTTCGTTTCGAAGGCGTAATACCTTGCCGTTCTGCGTGCCGGCCGGCACCTTCACCCGAACGCGCTTCTCGTCGAGCGTGGGAACCATGATCTCGGCGCCGAGCGCGGCCTGGCTGACGCTGATCGGAATCACACAGTACACATTGTTACCGTCGCGCTCGAAATACTCATGGGGCTTGACGTGCACAAAAACGTAAAGATTTCCCGCAGGGCCGCCGTTGGGCCCGGCGTCACCCTGTCCGCTGAGACTGATGCGCTTGCCGTGGTCCATGCCGGGGGGAATCGTCACCTTGATCTTCTGTTGCTTCTTGAGTAAGCCGGTTCCCCGACACTTCTTGCAGGGGTTTTCGATCACCTGACCCTCACCGCTACAGGTTGGACAGGCGGAGGCGATCGAGAAGAACCCGGAGCTGCGCCGCACCTGACCGGCACCGCCGCATGTCTCGCAGGTCTTCCGCCCGGAGCCGTCTTGCGCGCCGGTGCCGTTACAGGTGTCGCAGGGGGTGTTGCGCTGATACGAGATATCGACCTTCGTGCCGAACACCGCGTCCTTGAACGGTATCTCGAGATCGTAGCGCAGATCGGCGCCGCGCTGAGCCGAGGCGCGGCCGCCTTCGCGACGCCCGCGGCCTCCGCCGGCGCCGAAGAACGAGTCGAAGATTCCCGAGAAATCGCCGAATATATCCTCGAAATCGCGGAACACGGTGGAGAAGTCGCCGGGTCCGCCGCCTTGGCCGCCGCCCATACCTTCTACGCCGGCGAAGCCGAACTGATCGTACGCTTGCCGCTTTTGATCGTCGGCGAGCACTTCGTAGGCCTCCGAGGCCTCCTTGAAGCGCTCCTCGGCCTTGGTATCACCCGGATTACGATCCGGGTGGTTTTCTACCGCGATCTTTCGGTAGGCTTTCTTTATTTCGTCCTTGGAGGCGCCTTTCGGCACCCCCAACACTTCGTAGTAATCCCGTTTTGCCAATCCGTGACCTTTGCCCGTTGTTCAGTCTCAGTGTGTGCTAGTCACAAGCCGTTCGGCCCGGACTACTCCTTGTTCTCTTCGTCGTCGACCACTTCGTAATCGACATCCTCAACGTTCTCGCCTCCGGCGCCACCGTCGGCACCCGCTGCGCCGCCTGCATCATCAGCCCCGGGGCCCGCACCTGCGGCGCCGCCTTCGGGGCCGCCCTGCGACTCTCCGCCGGTTTGCTTATAGACTTCCTCGGCAAGCTTGTACGAGGCCTGCTTCAGCGCTTCGCTCTTCTGCTTAATCTCGTCGGGGTCGTTGCCCTCGAGCGTTTTCTTGAGCTCCTCGATCGCTGAGTTGATCGCGGCCTTGTCGTCCTCGCCGATTTTGTCGCCGTAATCAGTAAGCGACTTCTCGGTGCTGTAGATGAGGTTGTCGGCCTCGTTGCGCGCCTCGGCCGCTTCGCGGTGCTTGCGGTCTTCCTCGGCGTTCTGCTCGGCGTCCTTCACCATTTTCTCGATCTCGCTTTCGGACAAGCCGGAAGACGACTCGATGCGGATCTTCTGCTCTTTGCCGGTTCCAAGGTCTTTGGCCGAGACGTGCAGAATGCCGTTGGCATCGATATCGAACGCCACCTCGATCTGCGGCACGCCGCGCGGTGCCGGCGGAATGCCGACGAGGTCAAATCTACCGAGCGTGCGGTTCTGGTTCGCCATCTCGCGCTCGCCCTGTAACACATGGATAGAGACCGCGGTTTGATTGTCGGCTGCGGTCGAGAAGATCTGTGTCTTGCGCGTAGGAATCGTGGTGTTGCGCTCGATAAGCTTCGTGAATACGCCGCCGAGCGTCTCGATTCCGAGCGAGAGCGGGGTTACGTCGAGCAGCAGGACATCCTTGACGTCGCCGCCGAGAATTCCACCTTGGATAGCGGCGCCGACTGCCACCACCTCATCGGGATTCACCCCTTTGTGAGGGTCGCGCTGAAAGATCTCTTTCACAATGCGCTGAACCGCCGGCATGCGAGTGGAGCCGCCGACGAGAATCACTTCGTCGATATCCGATGCCGAGAGCCCGGCGTCCTTGAGCGCCTGTTGGCACGGCTGACGCGTTTTCTCGACGAGTTCGGAAACCATCTGCTCGAACTTCGCACGAGACAGCGAGTACTGCAGGTGCTTGGGTCCCGAGGCATCGGCAGTGATAAACGGCAAATTGATATCGGTTGACTGGGTGCTCGAGAGCTCCTTTTTCGCCTTCTCGGCCGCTTCCTTCAAGCGTTGCAACGCGGTGCGGTCTTGGCTGAGGTCTATTCCGTAATCGCTCTTGAAGCTCGACACGAGCCAGTCAATCACCTTTTGGTCGAAGTTGTCGCCGCCGAGATGCGTGTCGCCGTTGGTGGATTTCACCTCGAACACGCCGTCGCCGAGTTCAAGAATCGAGATATCGAAGGTGCCGCCGCCGAGGTCGTACACCGCGATCTTCTCTTCCTTGTTGTCTTTCCCGAAGCCGTACGCGAGCGAGGCGGCCGTCGGCTCGTTGACAATGCGCTTCACCTCTAACCCGGAGATTCGACCGGCGTCCTTGGTTGCTTGACGTTGCGAGTCGTTGAAGTACGCCGGCACCGTGATCACGGCTTCGGTAACGGTTTCGCCGAGGTAATCCTCCGCGGTTTGCTTCATCTTCTGCAAGATCGCGGCCGAGATCTCAGGAGCCGAGTAGTCTTTCTCGGCAACCTTGACGCGCAGCCCCCCGTTGTTGTCTTTGGTGATGTGAAACGGTACCATCGAGATCTCCTCGCTGACCTCGTCGTACCGGCGGCCCATGAAGCGTTTGATAGAACCGATGGTGTGCTCAGGATTGGTAACCATCTGGTTCTTGGCGGGCTGCCCGACCAACCGCTCATCCTTGCTGGTGAACGCCACCATCGAGGGGGTAGTTCGCTGCCCCTCTGCGTTCTGTATCACAATGGGCTCGCCGCCCTCCATAACCGCAACACACGAATTGGTTGTTCCTAAATCGATTCCGATGATTCTGCCCATATTGCTGCTCCCTCGAGTATTATACTAGTTATTCGAATCGCTTGAGCCGCGGTTGTCCGCGCCGCCCGAACCGTCTTCGTTTTGGGTGTTTTGATCGTGAGAACCGTCGGCACCCTCACCGCCGGCCCCCGCTTCTGCGCCCGGCATCGAAACCTTCACCTTTGCCGAGCGTAACACACGGTCGTGGAGCATATACCCCTTTTGGTAATCCTCAACCACCATCGGCTCGTGATGCTCGCCGTTCTGATCGGCGGTTACGGCCTCGTGCTTCTGTGGGTCGAACTCCTCGCCCTCAGAGTCGAAGCGCCGTAGCCCCCATTTGCGCTCGAGCATGCTCGTCATCTGTTTCTCGATCAACGCGATTCCTTCGTAGAACGAGTCGAAGTCGCGTGAGTCTTTGGCCGACTCTATCGCGCGCTCGAAATCGTCGATCACCTGTACCAGATCAAGCAGGAGTTGCTTGTTGGCATAGGCGCCGAACTCTTCTTTCTCGCGCTGCATGCGTTTGCGGTAATTCTCGAAATCGGCCTGCTTTCGCAGGTAGCGCTCCTTGAGCTCGCTGTTCTCTTGCTCTAGCTCGGCTACCCGAGCTTCCAGCTCAGCGAGTCGCGGCGCGTCCTGGGCCTGCGGCGTGGCGCCTGCTTGATCCGGTGTTTCAACGCCCTCGGATTGAGCGGCTGTAGTGTGCTCCGAGGCCGTGGCGCCGACTGCGCCCCCGGTTTCGGCCTCGGTGCGTTCCTGTTGCGCGTCCTGACCGGCCTCACCCGTCGTAGGATCGGCGGATGAGACCGTGGTGTCGGTCTCGGTCGCTTTATCCGGCTGCTTAGACATAAATTCCTCTGTAGCTGATTCTTGCGTGAAAGGTAATCAAGCTGCCCCGAAACGTCAAGTCGTTGCCGATTTCGTTACTTCTTCCCCGCGAGCTCCAGAATCAGCTCCACCTCACCGCGCGAGACCTTGGCCACTCGGGCGATCTCCTCGACCTTCCATCCTTGATGCGCGAGTTTCACGACGTTGTCGCGCGCGTCGGCCGAGGGCGCACCTTTTCGGCTTTCTTTGCCCTTGGAGACGTCTTCTTTTACCAGGCTTGCGAGAAGTTTGACCTGGTCGTTTGCCTCGTGGCTGAGTTCCTCGAGCCTGGTCTCGGTGCGAGCGAGCCATTCGCGCGCTTGCTGCAAGTTTTGTGCGCGTTCTTCGAGGTCCTGTAGCGTTTTATCGAGCGTCTGGACCTTCTTGACCGCTGCGTCGGCTTCCTTTTTGTTGTTGCTCAAGGTCTCGATTCGGCGAGTCAGCTCGTTCATCTCTTGCGGTAGCGCGGTTACCTCGCCTTGAAGCTCTTCGAGGCGTTTCTCAAGATTCTCGAGGTACTGAAAGTTCTTGTCGACCCCGTCGGTGGTGATATCTACGATGCTTTTCTTCTTCTCGAGGCGCGCGTAACGGTCTTCGATCTCGCGCTGTAGAGCGTCGAGGTTGCGCAAGCCTGCTTGCAGCTCCTGAATTGTGTCGTTGCTCGCGGTAACCTGCTCGAGTTTGGTTTCAACCGAGTGAGACATGCCGATGAGCTTCTTGTACTCCTCCTCGAGGAGATCTACGCGCCGCTTCTCGGCCATGAACTTCCCAAGCTTCTCGGAGGACTCGGCCGCCATCTTACGAATCTTAGAGAACTGATTCTCGAGCTCGCGAACCTCACCGCGCTGGGCATCGACGCGCGCCAGCTCGGACTTCAGCTCCTCGATATCTTCTTGCAGCTGAACCTTGAGCGAGTCGGCGCGCTCAAAGATCTTGGTCTGCTCGATGAAGCTCTTCTGACGCTTGTCTATCTCGTTGAGATTCACTTGTAACAGTTTTGCTTCTTCCTCGAGCTTGCCGAACAGTTTCTGTTGCGTGGCCTGAAACTGCTCGTAACTGTCCTGCACAAACGAGCGAAACTCCTTGCGCCGTTCCTCGGTTTGAGTCTGAATGTCACGAGCGGTCTTCTGTAGCTCGTCGTGAAACTCACGATAGTCGTGGTCGAAGCTAGCAAGCGCCTGCTCGGTGCGTTGCGCGAGGTCGTCCTTGAGCGACTGCACCTTGTTTCCGAGTTCTTCTATCTCTTCACGAATGCGGTTGCGGTCGTGTTGGTTTTCCTCCACCAACTGATCGCGCTGCTGCGCAAACTCATCTCTAATTGCGCTCACGGTATTGGAGTTGTTGACCTTGAGATCTGCGAACTGGTTCTTGATCTCGGCCTCGCTCGAGCGCAGGTGTTGCTGAATCTCGGCTTGCCATACCTCAAGCTCGCTGCGGGCTTCGTCGACGCGGCCTTTTAGCTCGGCACGCGTGCCGTCGACCTCGCCGGCGAGTGCTTCGAGCTGCTGATCTATGGTCTTCTTGTGCTTCGCCACTTCCTCACGGAGCCCGGCGGCCTGCTGCGTCAAGTCCTGTTGGAACCGCGCGGTGAGGTCGCCTTTCATGGTCTCGATCTCTCCCATTACCGTTTCGCGCTCGCTTGAAAGCTGATCGCGGGCTGCGCTCAAGGTTCCCTCGAGTTCGTCTTGGTACGAGCGCAAGCGTCCGTCGAGCCGCTCGACGTGGTTCTGCACGCGCTGCTCGAGCGCCGTAAGCCGCTCGCTATGCTCGCTGAGATAGCGTTGCTCGAGCTCCTCACGCTCGGCTCGGGCGCTACTCGAGACGTCCTCTATTGAACGTTGCACTTCTTGCTGCCAATCGCCGAGCTTGCTCTCCATCGCGACGCTGCGCTCGCGCAGGTCGGCGAAGAACTCGTCCTCGAAGACACGGAGTTTCTCGTTGACGTTATCGTAGGCACGCTGCTTTAGCTCCTGGAGGTCGTTTTCCAAGGAAGTCATCGCACTGCGTAGCTCCCCCATCGCCTCCTCGGATTCCTTTTTGTCGGACGCGCGTAACTCTTTAAGCCGTTCGCGGTAGGTTTCCATCTCCTGCAGCAGACGATTCTGCGCGGTCTCGATTGCCTGACGCATTCCGGCCTCGAGCCGGTCTACCTCACCGGTTACTGCTTCGATCTTGCTGAAGCGATACCCGAGATCCGCCTCGTAGCCATGGATGCGCTCCTCCACGGCGCCGAGCACGCTACTCTCGAGCTCCTGTGCCTGCGCCTCGAGCGCCTTGCCGGTCTTATCCGAGAGGCTCGCAAGATCGGCATGTAGCTTCTCCTCGTGCTTCTGCAGCTCGGTGCGCATCTGTTTGGATTGCCCGGTTAACTGCTCGGCGGTAGCGTTGAGGTCCTCGCGCGCCTCGGCAAACTGCTGGGAGAGCTTCTCTACGTCCGCGGCGATAGTATCGGCTTCGTGCTTGGTCTTGTCTTGGAGTTGCTGCATGAGCTCGGTCTCGAGTGCGCGTGCCTGCTCGGTAGCCGCGGCGATGCGGTCGTTATACTCGGCGTCCAGCGCCTCGCGCGCCTCGCGGTGCCGCTGCAGTGATTTCTCGAGCTCGCCCTCGAACCCGCCGGTCTTGTCTTGGAAACTCTCCACGAGCTCGTCGTAGCGAGCACGAAGCTGCGCATCGGTTTCGGTTGAGATCTGCTCCGCGTTGCGCTCAACCCCCCCGAGGTAATCCTCAAGCTCGCTCACACGCGAGTTACCGTCGGCAATGCGCTGCTCGATCTCTGAGGCCTTGTTCTCGGCGTGTTCGAACGCTTCGTTTGAAACCTCCTCGAGCCGGGCCTGATTCTCGGCGGTGAAGCGCTCGGTGAGTTTCGGAATTTGCTGCTCGAGCTGGGTCAGCCGCTCTTGCGTGGACTTGAGCCGTTTCCCGACGGTGTCGATGTACTCCGACTCTTCCTTGATGCGATGGATGTTCTGCTCGGCGCGCTCAGTCATCCCGACGAGTTCCTCAAGCGCCCCGTCATACTCGTCGATGCGGTTGCCGATGCTGTCGATGCGCTCGGCGCGGCCTTGCAGCTCCTCCTCGGCCGACTGGATGCGCTTGAGAACCTCGCGCGCCGCCTTCTGATTGACCTCGATCTCGATCGCCATATCCTTCAACGCGGTAACTTTTTCCTCGACCATGGCGTCGAGCTCCTGTTGTACCCGCGTCGCGTATCGCTTGACCTTCTCAAGCGAGCGATTGTTTTGGTCGAGTCGGCGGTACACCGCGAGTATTAGTACCACCAGTACCAATACGATCACGTTTCCCGAGAATATCATGCTTTCCCTCTCCCAGCATCTGAGTTCTCTACAGTATATAGCAAAACCGCTACGACTGCATACGAATAATCAACGTGTTTTCGACACGGTGTTCTCGAGAACCCAATCGCGAAGCGTACTGAAGCGGGAGAATGTGAAAACGGCTTGGGAGTTCTTGACCGGTGTTCTGGAGAGGTGCGCGGCGTGCATCCCCGCGTTAACCGCACCGACCACGTCGTACTTATAACTATTGCCGACGTAGAGAATCTCCTCGGGCTTGCACCCCAGGCGGTACGCGAGTTGTTCGAACGGCTCGGGATTCGGCTTGAGGTAACCAACCTCCTCGCTGGAGAAAGCACAGTCCCAGTAGCCATCGAGCCCCAACAGGCCGAGCTTTCTTGTTACCGGAAAGTCGGAGGTAACGCCGATCTTGAGACCGGCCTCGCGAAACGATTCCACGGTCTCGATCACACCGCTGTAGATTGGAACGCGATCGATGATCGATTCCCATTCGGTATAGATCCGTTCGTTGATGAGCCGCGCCGCCTCGTCGGGTCGAATCGCGAGCTCGGCTCCGAGCATCTCGGCCTGAACGCGATAGAAATCATGGATCGGGCGTACGGTGCGAATTTTGTGCCGGACCTTGCCGAAGCGCCGCATGAGGCGCAGGTTTCGCAAAACAAAGCCGACTGATCGGAGGTACATCTCGCGGTTCGGGTATAGTGTGCCGTCGATATCGAAACCGACGGCTTTTAGCGCTAACAAACTAGATAACGTCCCCTCGATTGATTACCAACGTGAAAATGCCGGTTTGCGTCTGGGTTTGACCGCTCGGGAGCGGTTCAAATCGCCAACCGCGCACCTCTTCGCGCACCTTTTCGTTCACGCGAGTATAGCGCGACTGCTGTTGGAGAATCAAGGAGCCGGGGATCACGAAACCACGAGGATCAACATCGAATACCACCACAATGGTGGTAGTAGGAGGCACGTTGTTGTCGAAATCGGTTGCGCTAAACGACAGGTCTATGGTTGGTTCGCCGCGCCCGCTTATGCCGCGGATGAGCCCTTCCCCGTCACCGGTCTCGACCGGGTCGTCCTCGGCCTCGTCGCGGTCGTGTGCCGGCGCGGTATCGTTTCCGTCCTCCAACGCCGTCCGTCGCGCCTGCGCGACCGAGGACAGCACATCGCGCAGTTGCCGCTCGAACTCGGGATCGCGGTCGAGTCTGCGCGCGAGTTCCTCCGCGTCACGGTCGTCCATTCTGGTCTCGGGATCACGCGCGCCTTGTTCGGCGGTGGCCCAGTCGGGAAGATCGGGCGGGTCATCATCGCGCGCGGCGAGATCATCGAGATCGTGTTCGGGGCGGTCCGGCCGTCGGCGCTCGGCGGTTCTGTCTCCGCCCAGCAGATCTACGTCATCCGGCGGTGGCAACGGCTCGCGCGGTGCTTCCTCGGGAGCAGGCGCCGGGTCGGGTTCGGGCGTTGGGGCAGGCTCGCTCGGTTGCTCGGGAGCCGGCTCGGGCTCGGCCGGCGGCGACGGGGTGGGCTCAGGCTCGGGGGCCGGCTCCGGGTCGGGCGTTGCGGGGTCGGGGTCGGCCTGCGAGAGTTCCTCGGGCGGTGCCTCATCGAGCTCGAGCTCCTCGAGCTCAAACTCCTCGAGCGAGACGTAGATCGGCGGCTCGTAATCGGGGAACTCGTCGATGCTCCAGCCGAACACGTACAGCAGCCCGAGTAACACCACGTGTATCCCGAACGCTACCGCGATGCTCGTCGCGAGTCGTTCGCGATCGGAATGTAACATACGCTACGGAGCCCCCAGTTCTTCACGAGTCCGCAAATTCACCCCGCGAAAGCCGCTTCTACGCAGCACATCTAGAACGCGTACCATCGTGTCGTACGCGACGGTACGGTCGCCTTCAACGATCACCGAGCGCGTGACGCCTTGGTCATCGGCTTCCTGAGCTGCGGCATCGAGCTGCGCCGCGGCGTTTCTGAACTCCTCGAAGGTGTAGCGGTCTCTGTTGATATAAAGCTCGTCCTCTCCGGCGACCGTCACCACGATACGGCTCATCACGACCGCGTCGCTGGTCTCGGCGCCCGGCAGATCTATACTGATACCGGGAGTCATGATGAAGGTGCTTGAGACCATGAAGAACACCACCAGCTGAAAGACGACGTCGATCATCGGAATGAGGTCGACGTTGGCCTTCGGCGAGAGGCGTCGCTTAAACTGCATTGTTACCGTTCCCTTTGAGCAGCAACACCATCTCGCTCACCCGGTTCTCGAGATGAATGATCGAGTGGTTCACCTTACTCACAAGGTAGTTGTAGAAGATGATCGCCGGGATCGAGACGATGATGCCCGCCGCGGTCGTGATCAAAGCTTCAGAGATACCCCGAGCAAGGATCGCGGGGTCGCCGGCGGCGCCGAACTCACCGAGGACGCCGAAGGCCTGAATATTGCCGGTTACGGTTCCGAGCAGCCCGAGCAGCGGCGAGATGTGCGCTATCGTGCCGAGCGAGGTCAAGAACCGCTCCATGCGGGGAATCTCCATGTTGGCGGCGTCGGAGATCGAGGCCTTGATCACCTCCGAAGAGTACTGTCGATGCTCGATGCCGACCCGCATGAGGTTCGCCACCGGGCTTGGGTTACTCTCACAGATCGCGAGGGCCTCGTCGAAATGATGCTTCTCAAGCGTTTGCTTGAGCCGATTAATGATCTGGCTTTCGTCGCCTCTGATCTTTCTGAAGTACAGCAACCGCTCGATGATGATCGCAGCGGCAACAACCGACAACATGACGATGATCACCAAGATGATTCCGCCGCGAGCGAACAACTCAACCATTCAAAACTCCTTATCTTACAGAGAAATCTGTGTACTGAAGATCACCCGAAATCCGGGCTCGATAAAAGGTCGCCGGCCCTTGACCGATGGGCCGAGGCTCGGGCGCCCGTCCTCGAGCAAGGGCTCAAGAATATCCTCAAACGACAACTGAAACTCGATCCCTTCGGTGGCTTCGGCGCGGCCGAACAGCCGCAGCTGCGGTAGGACCGGCTCGTCGTAGACGCGGAAACTGTTCTCGGCGCCGGCTGCGAGCGTTCCGGCGCTGTTTTGTAGCTCGAGCTGAGCGTTGATGCTGTGCGCCGGCTCGAGCACCGAGGTCTCGAGTAGCTGTCCTTCCCACCCGAGTCTGAAGCGCAGGTGCTCGGCGACGCGCGCCGTAAGCGCAGCCGAGGGCGTGAGCAGCGTGCGTTCTTTCTGCTCGAACTCAAAGCGGTCGGTCACGAAATCATTGAGCACCAGACGATTCTCGATTCGCGCGTAGCGCAGACCGGCCTCAAAGGTGTTCTCGGCTCCGTCGAGCTCGTATATCGCCGCGAGCTCACCGTACCATTCAGCCTCGTTGCGGGGGGCGACACCGTCGGTGCCGACAACGCTCAGTAACGGCACCTCTTCCCAGAGGTTGAAGTAGCGTTTGCGGTGAATCTCCTGTCCACCCTCGGCGCGGAGCGTCAGCTGCGACAACGGGTTGCCCTGCAGACGCAGGTGAAACGGTGCGTGGAGTTCCTCCTCAACCTCCCACACCACACCGGCGCCTGCGCCTAACGAAACCGGTGGCTCAAAGAAGTACTCGAACTCACCGTAGAAATCGAGGTTCTGCGCGGGGTCTATGCTGTCGGCATCGTCCGCCGACAGCAGCCGTATGTCGTACCCGCCGCGCAGCGCGGCGTCCACCGAGGGCAGACTGAGCTCGGCCGCGAGACTGGGAGCCACCACGGTCTCACGGGCTCGCGGCGGGTCCTCGGCGTCGGTCAGCACGCGACTCACCGTTGAGGAGTCTATTCGTGTGGTGATGCTTAACGCGTCGGTCGGGGAGATGCCGGCCTGTGTACCGCCTGAAAGGTAGCGATGCTCCACCGAGTAGTACTTCTCACCGTTACCGTCCGGAACGCGCGCCTCTTCTTGCAGGCCTTCCTCGCGCGAGAAAAACCGCCCGTCGAGCTCAAGTGCCAGCGGGCCGAGATCACCCGCTATGGTGCCGTCGATTAGATTGTCGCGACGAAAGTAGCCGGTGCCCGACTCTTTGCCCGAGTAGCCGTCGATGCCGTCGTGAGAGAACTCGAAGCGAAAGCGCGGATCGGCGCCGAGCTTGTAGAGGCTGAGTGCGCCGAGAATGTGGTTCATATTGCCGGTTCCGAGCCTACCGGTGGTATAGATTGAACTCTCCTCCGGATCTGGGCGGCGCGGATCCACTACGTCCGGGTCGAGTCCTGGTTGTGGCAACACCGTTGTCGCGAGAGCCGCCTCCTCGGTACCGGGCAACGGCACCTGGACCTGCGGTATCGGAAGCGGAGGCGACCCGGGTAACTCCGCCTCTACAACCTCTACGCGCAGGTCTTCCACCTCGAGAAGCAGCGTGGGAACCAGGATCTCGGTTTCCTCCGGTGAGTCGGGCCCAGCCGACGGCTCATCCGCGAAGGCGCCCATCGTAATCATACTAAGCATGACGCCGAGCATGCCGGTGATCGTCAGTATTTGTCCTATCTTCACGGCTCAACTCTCTCCTAACAGACGACGCGCTTCGGCGGTCCACTCCGAGTTCGGAAACTCGTCCTCGAGCTCGCTCTTGATCGCCTCGGCCTCGGCTCTACGCCCCGCGCGCAGCTGCATCTCGGCCGAGCGGTAGAGCGAGCGCGCGACATGGTCGGTATCGGCCGGGTTTATGGCGGCCGCCTCGAGAAAACGCTCGGCCGCGCGCGCATACTCCCCCTGTTCACCTGAGTGCTCGGCGAGCATGAACGCGGCGAGCGCCGCCCTCTCGGGATCTTCTTCATCGTACTCCATCGTCTCGCGCAACAGCGGCAACACGATCCCGAGTTCTCGCGGGCCGGCAGCAGTCTCGTAGAACACCAGCTGCGCAAGCTCGATAATCGCCTCGCGTCCGGCGTCGCTCCGCGCCCTGTCGTTGTTCTCGATCCGGACCCAGAGCCCGGCCTCGCGCTGTGACAGGCCACCGATCAACAGCACGAGCTGATCGGCCGTGCTGCGTGCGTCGATCTCCTCGGCGCGTTCCGGGTAGGCCACGATCAGTTGCGTGAGCAGATTTAGCGCGTCGCGATACTCGCGGCGATCACGGTAGATCTCCGCGGCACGCTCCATCGCCTGTGCGCGAAACTCGCTGTCGCGATGCTGCTCGAGCAACCGCTCCCACAACAGCAGCGCTCCCGAGCTCTCACCGAGGCGGTACGAAGCGTCGCCGCCCCAGTACAGCGCCGCGCCCACAAGACGCCCGTCGGGGAAGCTATTGCGATAATCGGCGAACGCGTTTCGGGCATCGTCGTAGCGCCCGTCGGCGAGCAACAGCTCACCGCGAGTGTAGAGCGCTTGCTCGGCAAGCGGGCTGTCGGGAAACCGTTCGTAGACCTCTCGATACGTCGCTGCCGCCTCATCGACACGCTCGAGCGCCGCGAGCTGCGCCGCGTACTCAAAGCGTGCATCATCGGCATAGCCCGAGTCGGGGTAATCGAGGTACAGATTGCGGAACTGCACCGCGGCCTCTTGGTGGCTGCCGCGCGCCGCGAGCGCCTGCCCGAGCACGAAGGCGGCCTCTATGCGAAGCTCGCGCGAAGCATGAAGCGCCGAAACGCGCAAAAGGCGCTCCTCGGCCGCATCGTACGCTCCTTGCTGGAACGCGCTCCACCCGGCAAGGTACGCTGCTCGGGCGGCAAACTCGTGCTCTTGATCGTACGAGACGAGCTCGTCAAACAACCCCACCGCTTCATCGTACTCGGCGCGCTGATACGCCGACCAGCCGCGATAATAGAGCACGTACGGATAGATCTCGCGGTGTTGCTCGTACTCCTCAGGAGTCTCGGGCAGCCGTCCGAGCACCTCGGAAGCCTCTCGATAGTTGCGGCGTGAAACAAGCGCGATTCCCTTGAGATAGTTGAACTCGATCGCGGTGCCGGCGTTATACCCCGGCTCCACCGGCTCCGAAAACTCGGGATGTGACTCCGCAAACTCACGGGACTCCAGCACCAGTTGCTCGGTTCGTCCGGTACGGAACAGCAGTTTGTGATACTCGAGCCGCGACGCCACATCATCGCTGCGCATCGGTAGGTAGTCTCTGAAGGTTGCGACCGCGTCCTCGAGTTCTCCGCGATCGCGCTCAACCGAGGCGCGCAGGCGCAGGAGCTCCGGCATGAACGCGCCGGCTCGTGCTGTGCCGAGCGTGCGAGCTATGGTATTGCGGGCTGCAGCGAGATCGCCGAGACGATACTCGGCGAACGCGAGCTGATACGCCGCTTTTCCGAAATGCTCCGAGTCCGGGTACTGCGAAACCACCTCGCCGAACCGCTCGGTCGCGGCTTCCCAGTTTTCCTGAGCGAGCCGGACCGCTCCGAGCCGCATCAACACGCGCGCGTGCTCATCGGGCTCGTCTTCCTCGGCCAGGTATAGTTCCAAGATCTCGGCCGCGCGCGCCAACTCTCCGCGCCGCTCGCGCAGGTGTGAGAGATACAACGGCACGAGCCCGGTAATTGGTTGCGCACCGCGGAGATCCCAGACGCGTCGCAGATAAAGCTCGGCGATCTCGTACTCTTCGCGCTCGTACGCGTCTATGCCCACCTGCAACCAGAAATCCGAGAGCAGCTCGGGTCTGCCCGCGAGACGTTGCTCGGCCTCGAGCAGGACCCCGTCGACCCGGTCGCGATCGCCGGTTTGCTGCGCGCGTTCGAAGCGGCGCTGCAACGCTACCCGCGCAATCTCGGGCGCGGCGTCCACCACCGCGTCGTAGAGCTCAAACGCTTCCTCGCTTCGGCCCTCGGCGCGCAGCGCCTCGGCGCGGTACAGCTTCACGTTTTCACGCCAGGGAGACTCGATATCGCTAAGGTTTAGCTCGTCGGTGAAGCGCAGGATCAACTCGGTGTCGTCGTGCTCGATATATAACGAGGTCAAGAGCGCAGCGGCGTACGACTCTTCGCCGGCGTCGGGGGTTTCGGAGAACAGCGTTTCGAGAGTGGCGCGCGCGAGCATCGGGCGCTCGGACCCAATCTCGGCCAGGGCCCGGTACAACAGCGCCTGAGTGCGCAGCGGCGAATCCGGGTGGTCGTCGAGGAAGCTGTCTAGGTCGGAGACCGCGGCGGAGTAGTCCTGCAGCTGATAGCGCGCAAGGCCTTTCCAGAACGGCACCTCGGGTAGGTACTGCGTTGAGCGAAAACGCGACTCAACCCGCCGAAAGACGCGTACCGCCTCCTGATATCGTCCGAGACGATACAGTACCACCGCGCGCCGAAACTGGGCGTCGGGCACCGTGGGCGAGCTCGGGTGTTGACGAATCAACGCGTCGTAGCGATTGAGCGCAAGCTCCCACTCCTGAGCGCGAAAACGTGCTTCGGCTTCCTGGAAGACACCCCGATCGGCCGCTTGCGCAGACCACGTACCCGCCCCTGCGAGTAGCGTGGCGATGAGCAGAAAAATTTTCATACGGTTAGAGAATACCTCAGGGTTTGCGGTTATTCAATTATCGGTCTATTACCGTTTATTACCGTTTATCGACGACCGGAGGGTCAAACCGCTCATCGGCCTCAGCCCGCACCAGATGAATGTGGTCGTCGCTGTATCGTCGTCGCAGCGATGCCATGCTCGACTCCACGTTTCGCTCCATAACCGCGATCTTGAACCGACCCTCGGAGGTGAAGTACGGGAACAGCACCACCACGTGCACGTGCTGGCGCAAGACCGGCGCTTCGCCAAACTCCCGATTTACCGAGCCGATGTAGAAGCGTCCCGGATCACGGACGGCCAGTAGGTAGAGAATACGCTCGAGTTCCGAAACCGGATAGCCCAAATTCTCGGTGTAGCGCGAGTAGCGCACCGAGCGTACGTCCGCATCGGTGTGGTGCCATTCGAGCACCGGATTGCGAAGGCGCTTGAGTTCTATTGCGAGATTGCGGGACCAGTCTAAGCCGAAGTACGGGTCGCGGTCGTGCTCGCGAGCCAGACTGAAGCGATGGCCGCGGTGGTCGAGATGCTTGGTCTTGAGCGGATCGATCGGCAGATACCCCCCGGACTGAGGCCCATAGATACCGTCGACCACCCATTTCGCGAACCCCGAGCAATTGAAGCCCGCTTCCTGATCCTGCAGAACCAACGACTCGATAAACACGAGATTGCCGTCGGCGTCCATCGCGCCGTCCTCTGCGTCAGGCAGATCCGTGATGACCTCGCGAATGCGATCTACCATGGTTTCAACCCGACGATAGGCCTCGCGGTTGCGCCGGTCGAGCTCCGGAAAGAGTTCGGGCCAAGCCACGCTGCGCTGGGTACGCTCCATGACGCGGGTGAACGGTTCGGTGAGCGCGCGATCGAAACGCATACCGACCGGCACACCCCGGTGCACACGAGTATCGGCAAGGTATAGGTCGAGCTGCGTCATCCCGCTGCTGCTCGGAAACAGCCGCGCAAAGTAGTGGGGGTCGTCGCGCAGGAACACTTTGAGTTGATCGATCTCGCCTGAATCAAGGTTACGACGTACGACGTAGGTGCCGGCGCTGTCGATCTCGAACGACTCGCCGCGCCGGTGCGCGAAGACATAGTACAACGAACTGTTCCACTCCTCGACCCAGAATCGCACCGGCGTTCGCTGCGACCGGTCCTCGATGACGCGTGCGCGTGCGTTTCGTACCTGCGAATACTCCGCCTGAAACAGATCGGCCACCGCGCGCCGCGCGCCCGAGTTGTCCGGCACCTGGCGCGCCGCCCAGTCTGAGAACTGCAGCGCGTTGAGCCGTGGTACCGGTATCAGCACGCACGCCAGCAGCGCCACCCAAGCGAGTACAACGCGAGTTCGCGCAAGCGAGTGTAGGTGGATGCGTTCGTTCCTACTCATCGTTTTCACCTTTACCTTCACCTTTTACGTTTCCCGCTTGTTGATCGCGCCGCGTATCTCGATTGCAGTGCCCGTGGCGCGTATCCTCAACGCAGCGCGTCGCCGTCACTCGCAGCGCCGCCACTCGCAGCGCCGCCGGCGCGTAACGCCTGCCGGAGCTTCGCGGTTTCGGCGTCCTGCGCGAACAGCGGCGGAACCTCGCACGCCTCGCCGGAGTGCGGCCCGCCGATCAGCTCAGCATCGTACCGTGACAGCGCCTGCGCGGCGCTCGGTAGCTCCTCAATGCGCGTCAACGGCGCATAGGCGGCGCGCCGGTCGCACTCCACAGCCAGGCTGCGCGGTTCCTTCTGCAACAGACGGCTCAGTCGCAGTTTCAAACGTATCCCATCCCGAGCGCTCCTATCAGGATTATCGGTATCTCGGTCCTTCAGCCCAAGCGAGGCCGCCGGAATCTCGATATGATCGAGAGGTAGGCCCGGAAAGCGGGCCCCGATCGCATCGAGCTCCACAACGGCCGCGCCGCTCGGCCGGAAGCGCCGCCCGCGCTGCGCCACCACCTCGAAGGTGTACGCGTTCCCCCGCGACAGGTGCAGCCCAAGCATCGTGCTCGCCGGAACGGTTGCGACGGGGTTATCGAGCGGCGCGAACAGCACGCGTTCCAGACCTCGCTCTCCGCAGAAGCGCGCGAAGGCCGGCGACGAGAGGATGCGAAACGAGCCGGCGAGGCCCGACCAGTAGCTCACGATCGTACCATCGGGCTTCGCTACCGCGGTGCCGTCGCGATAGAGCAGCGGGAACGTCTGTTGTGGGGCCACAACCAGGTCACCTTTGCGAAACCCGAAGCGACGCTTCGCCTTTATGTACGCACGAACGGCACCGAGTCGCTCGTGTGGAACCACAATCACCCAGACGAGGCGTCGCCCGCAGGCGTAGCTCGCGGCACGGAGTCTCTCGGCGGTTAGCTCCAGCAACGAAACGCGACGCAGCGCCGTCAGTGGTGCAAGCGGGGGGTAGCCGGCATCAGGCGCGGGACAAGCATTGGACACCGGTGAGAACGCCAGCACCGTTCCGTCCGCCAACGCCTCCAAACCGCGCCGGCCGCACTCCGCAGAAAACGCCTCGTGCTCCGGCAGCGAAAGCACCTTGGTGTTCGCGTCGGAAACGGTGCCTCGTTGTTCGTCGGTTGCGCCGTCGGGGCCGAGGCTCGGCGAGGCCGACACCGCTTGCAGGTCGTCCCAGAGTGTCTCGGGGTAACGCTGCAACTCACGGCGTAGCGTGTGCACCGCGGCTTCGCTGAGTTCTCGTTGTGTAGTCTCGTCGACCCGCGTGGGGTCTATCGCTTGCCGGGGCACCCCGAGTTGCGAGAGCCGGTCGGTAACCGCGCGGGCGCGATACACCGAGCCGAGCACCGCGTGTCGAACCGCGTGTACCCGCGCCTTTGCGTCGGCTGAGCGACCGGAAGCTTCCTGCAGCAACCTGCGCGCGACACCCTGTACGGTGTACTTCTTGGTGTACACGAGATACTTGATGCGAAACAGCTGCTGCAGCTCGCGCTCGTGGAATTCGCGGCGCCCGAAGCTGTCTTTGGGGGGCGAAAGAAGCGGAATCTCTTGTTCCCAGTAGCGCAAGATGTGAGGCTTGAGTCCGAGAACTTCGCACACCTCGCCTATGCTGAGCGGTTGCATACGCGCGACTACGAGCCGGCGTGCCGTCCGCGGTCACGAATCTCGACCCGGATCGGCGTAACGCGGAACTCGTACTCCTCCCGAATGCGATTCTTGATATAGGTAATGTAGCTGTCGGGCACGTCTCGTTTGCGTCCGGCAAACAATACGAACACCAACGGTCGAGTGCTGGTTTGGGTAGCGTAGAGCAACTTCGGCCTACGGCCGTTGACCATCGGGGGCGGGTTCTCCGCCACCCAGGCCTGCAGGGAACGATTGAGCCGCCCGGTGTCGACTCTGCGCCCAAGCTCGCGATAAACCTGCTCGATCGCCTTGAGCATGCGCTTGAATCCACGCCCCTCTTGCGCCGAGATCGCGACAACCGGCGCAAACTGCAACACCGGAAACACGAAACGAACGCGATCACGCACCGCCTCGAACTCGTTGGGCGCTCCCGCCATCAGGTCCCACTTGTTGAGCACCAGTATCACGCCGCAGCCGCGCTTGACGACCAGTCCCGCGATCTTCTTGTCCTGCTCGGTAACGCCTTTCTGGGCGTCCACCACCAAGAGCACCACGTCGGACACGCTGAGCGTCGCAACCGCGCGGTTAACCGAGTAGTACTCAAGCGGCTCATCGACGCGGCTGCGGCGGCGCATACCGGCGGTGTCGAGCAATCGAAATCGGTGCGGGCCGAACGCAAACTCACCTTCCACCACATCGCGCGTGGTGCCCGGTACCGAATCGACGATCGAGCTTTCGTGTCCGAGCAATGCGTTCGCGAGCGTTGATTTTCCGGTGTTCGGCTGCCCAAGAATCGCGAGCGTAATCGGCTCCGGCCCTTCATGCTCCGCATACTCGCCCGGGGTGCCCTCGCTAAGCGACCGGTCGGACGGGTTCCCGTCGCCGCGAGCGCCTTCGCGCGGCGCCCCGCCCCGCCCCGCCCCGTCTTCCGGCTCGGCTCCGCTGAACGCCGCCGGGCTGTCGGCTTCACCGGCCGCCGGACTGTCGAGCAGTCGCTGAAGCAGCGCCGCTCTCAGTTCCTCGATGCCCCGCCCGTGTTCGGCCGAAACGCCGAGGACAGGCTCAAAACCGTAACGGTAGAACTCGTAGATGCCGTCCTCGCGTTCCGGTGTGTCTATCTTGTTTACCACGAGCAACACTTTGTCTCGATAACGGTTGATTGCGTCCAGGAACAGCTCGTCCTCGGCGGTGACCTGTTGATACTCGAGCAGCAGCAGGACGCAGTCGGCCTCACCGACAACCGCGAGCGCGCGGCCCGAGACGCGGCGGTCTATCGCGGCTTCGCCGGCGGTGTAGCCGCCGGTATCGGTGAACGTTATCGTGACGCCGTCGAGCTCCACGGTAGCGCTTACCGGGTCGCGTGTGACGCCGGGCGTCCGCTCGGTGATGGCGCGGCGACGACCAATGAGTCTGTTAAACAAGGTGGATTTGCCGACGTTAGGGCGGCCGGCTATTGCAACGTGAAACATTTCGGTTAGTACACCTTCACATCAAATCGTTTCTGCATGACATCGGCTACGAAGGTGTCTACTTCTTGATACGACCTCATCTCCATTACCGTGCCGAACAGCTCCTCGGCTTCCGAGATCGTCACCGAACGGATAATGCGCTTTACCTCGGGGATGCCGACCGAGCTCATGCTAAACTCATCGAGCCCCAGTCCCAGTAGAATCACGGTTGCAAGCGGATCACCGGCCATCTCGCCGCACATGCCGACCGGGATTCCAACCTCGTGAGCGCTATCGACAACGCTCTTGAGAAGCCGCAGTACTCCCGGGTGGAACGGTTCGTAGAGGTACGCAATCTTCTCGTTTCCCCGGTCTACCGCGATGGTGTACTGAATGAGGTCGTTGGTGCCGATCGAGAAGAAATCAACTTTGTGCGCGAGAATATCGGCGGTCATCGCCGCCGAGGGAACCTCAATCATAACGCCGACCGGAATTGGGTCACGAAACTCCACCCCGTCGGACCGAAGCTCTTCTTTTACTTCCTCGAGGATCTCGTATGCCTGATTGAGCTCCTCGATACCGGAGATCATCGGAAACATGATACGCAGGTCGCCGTGCATCGAGGCGCGCAGCAGCGCGCGCAACTGTATCTTGAAGAGGTCTACGCGAGAGAGGCAGAACCGGATTGCGCGCCAACCGAGGATTGGGTTTTGCTCGCTAAACCCTCCGAGGACCGGGGCTATCTTGTCACCGCCGAGGTCCAGCGTCCTAATGGTCACCGGTTTGTCTCCAAGGGAGGTTAAGACCTGCGAGTATGCCTGATACTGCTCTTTTTCGGACGGCAACCCACGTCCGCGCAGAAAGAGAAACTCGGAGCGGTACAGCCCCACACCGTCGGCGCCGTGGGAAGCCAACGCATCCACCTCTTCGGGGACCTCGATATTGGCTTTGAGAGCGAGCAGCTTGCCGTCCTGCGTTTCGGCCGGCAACTCGTTGAGCCCCATTAACTCCACTTCGCGCTGCCGCCACTCGCGTTGGACCCTCAGGTAGCGCTTCTTGGCTTTGTCGTCGGGATGAGTAATCACGCGGCCGCGGTTTCCGTCTATGACGATCTCGTCACCGGTACTAACCAGCTTCGAGATACGCGAAAGCCCGAGCACCGCCGGAATCTCGAACGCGCGCGCAAGAATTGCGGTGTGCGAGGTCTTGCCGCCGGCGTCGAGCGCAATGCCTTTCACCATGCGTTTGTTCATCGCGATTGCGTCCGACGGCATCAACTCGTGCGCCACAAGCACTACTTCTTGCGTCAAGTCCGCGAGCGAGATGCGTTCGCGAAACATCAGATGATTGAGCACCCGCTTAGCGACGTCGTGGATGTCGGCGGTGCGCTCTCGTAAGTACTGATCTTCGGCGCGCTGCAGTTTCTCGGTCTGTTCTTGTATGAAACGATACAGCACCCACTCAACGTTGAGCCGGTTCTTTCGCAGCCGCCCCTCCATGCCCGAGGAGAGTTCCGGGTCACTCAGCATCAAGACGTGCGAGTCGAGAAGCTCGCGCTGATTAGCCTCCCCGCCGTTTTCATCTTCTTGCAGCCCGCGCAGCTCGGAGAGCGCCTTCTCAACGGCAATTGTGAAGCGTTCGAACTCGTTCGGAATCTGCGATTCCTCGATCTTGTAGCGAGGGATGGTAGGAGTGTCGTCGAGATAGAGAAAGGCTTGTCCGATCGCGATGCCGGGAGATGCCGATATGCCGTTTATCTCGTTCATTGTCTCGAAACTATACGTCTTTTCTTGGAACGCTGTCAAACTTGATGCGCCCGTGCCGATACTTCTAGATGAGATGGCGCGCAAACGGAAACAACGGAAAACTCATTTCGGCGTATTGTTTTGGATGGTATTCATCCTGTTTGTGGTAGTGCTGTACCTTTATCATCGCGCCGATATTCGCGACGTTGTTGAACGCACCGGTCTAAGCGATGTCATCACCGAGCGCGTCTCAGGCGATCCGTCCGGGCCCGACGACACTCCGGAGGACGAACCGCCGGCCGACGATCTCGAGGAGGATCCCGAGGACGAGGCTCCCGAGCTCGACACCATACCCGAGCCCGGCAGTCCCGATGGATCCGATCCTGATTATCCGTCGACCACCGAGCGAGACCAGGCCGAGGAACCCGACCCGGAACCCGAGCCCGACCCGGAACCCGAGCCCGAACCCGAGCCCGACCCGGAACCGGAGCCGGAACAGGCCGAACGCGAACGCCGCTACGGCATTTACTTCATTCGTGTGACCGACGAAGGTCAGATCTATCCCGAACGAGTGGAACGGCGCGTGCGCTTCACCGATAGCCCGATGACCGCAACCCTGCGCGAGCTCATGCGTGGCCCTACCCTCGAGGAACTGAACTCCGGTTACCTCAACCTTATCCCGGACGAGGCCGAACTGATATCGGCCTGGGTGCGCGACGGCACCGCCTACCTCAACTTCAGCGAGTCTTTTCAGTTCAACACCATGGGCGTGGAGGGCCTCGTCGCTCAGTTGAAGCAGGTAGTGTACTCCACCACCGAGTTCCCGACGGTAGAGCGGGTGCAGATCCTGATCGAGGGTGAACGTATCCGTTATCTCGGGGCGGCCGGGGTCTATGTCGGTGAGCCGTTGCAGCGCGAGTCGTTCGGTTAAACAACGGACCGGCTACTTCCCGGTTCGCGTAACAACTCCCGCACCGCCGCAATCGCGCCATCTCGCCGTTCTCGGTACTCGAATGCCGCAAGGCGCTTCATCGCCGGAGCCTCCGCACGCGCTACAAGCAAGAACACCTCGCGATTGCCGGCACGCCCGCTAACCACCGAAGGCGCGGCGGCCGGAACCATCACCCCCTCACGCTCAAGCGCCGACACCGTACGTTCCACAACCGCTACGATCTGCTCTGCGTTTCGCACAACTCCATCGAACTCGCCGTCGCGCGGCGAGACGCCCTTCCACTCGAACTGCGGCTTGCACAACACCAGCGCGATCCGTTCCTGCGTAAGATCGAGAATGTGGCCGGTAATCCCGAGAAGCGAGCGAAACGAGAGGTCGGCCACCGCACGGTCGGGCGGCGGCTCCAGTCGTGTAACCGAGGAGATGTTGGTGCGCTCGTGTACCACGACGCGCTCGTCTCGGCGCAGCCGGTACTCGAGCTGGTTGTAGCCGACGTCGACCGCGTGCACAAGGCGTGCTCCATGCTGCAGAAGACAGTCGGTGAAACCTCCTGTTGAGCTTCCGGCATCCAGAAAGACACGCCCGTCAATCTCGAACGCGAGCGCGCGTATCGCGTGCTCGAGCTTATCGCCGCCCCGCGAGGCGTATCGTGGCGCAAGATCGAGCTCAAGCTCGAGGTCGGCGGGCAGAACTCGCTTCGGATCTCTAATTGTCTCGGCGTTTGCGCGCACCTCACCGCAGAGAACCGCGGCGAGCAATCGATCCTTGGAGTAATCAGGGTAGCGGTTCTGTAGTAGCTGCAGTAAAGGTTTGCGCTTCATGCCGGCACCTCACAGGCGCGCGAGCGGCACGGCGTTATACCAACGATTCCTCGCGGATGCGCGTTATCGAGGTAGCCCGTCCGCTCTCGGTATCGATCTCGATCTTCACTCCGTGTATCGCGGCACGGTTGTCGGAGACTTCGTTGCGCAGCGGCAGTTGCGTGAGCGAGCGCTGTATGCTGATATCGGGCTGAAACCCGATCACGCTTTCCACTGGGCCGCTCGCGCCGATATCGGTGATATACGCTGTTCCGTTCGGAAGGATGCGCTCGTCCGCGGTTTGAATGTGGGTGTGCGTTCCCACAACCGCCGAAACCTCGCCGTCTAAATACAAGCCGAGCGCCTCTTTTTCGTCGGTCGCCTCGGCGTGAAAGTCCACCAATATGCAGCGCGTACGCGAGCGCATCTTGCGAGCGATCTCGCGCCCGAGTCTGAACGGGCAGTCGGTCTGCGGCATCCGTCGTCGTCCCTGCAGGTTCACCACCCCGAGCACGAGACCGCGGTGTTCAAACACGCAGCTACCGTGCCCAGGGGCACCGCCGGGGTAGTTTGCGGGGCGGAGAATGTAGTCTTGGCGGTCGAGGTAGTCGCGGACCTCTTTCTTCTGCCAGACGTGATTCCCGGTGGTGAGCACATCGGCTCCGGCGTCGAGGAGCTTTCCGGCAAGCTCCTCGGTAACGCCGAATCCTTCGGCGCTGTTCTCGACGTTGAGCACAACGGCATCCGCACCGTGTCGCTTACGAATGCCGGCAAGACTCGTGACCACCGCCCGAAAACCCGACTGGCCGATCACGTCTCCAAGCGCCAGAATTGTGGTTGTCTTTCCCATGCAGCCCCTAACGCGCGTACTCGACGATTCTCGTCTCGCGAATCATCGTAACCTTGATGCGACCGGGATAACGCAGCTCCGCCTCGATCCTCTTGGCGATTGACTTTGCAATCTCCTTCGCCTCGTTATCGCTGACCTTCTCATGGTCTACCATGATGCGTAACTCGCGCCCGGCCTGAATCGCGTAGGCATTCTCGACACCGCTGAAGTCTTCAGCGATGCGCTCGAGATTCTCAAGACGCTTAATGTAGTTATCGAGCGTCTCGCGCCGTGCCCCGGGCCTTGAGGCCGACAGCGCGTCCGCGATTTGTACCAACACCGACTCTACACAGGTGTGCGGCACATCCCCGTGGTGCGCTGCAATGCTGTTGATCACGCGCTCATCCTCATCGAGACGCTTCGCGAGTTCAACCGCAAGCTCAACGTGATTCGAGTCGCCGTTGCTCTCAATGCCTTTGCCAATGTCGTGCAGCAGGCCACCGCGTTTAGCGATATCACGATCGGCCCCCACCTCGGCCGCCAGCATCGCCGAGAACACCGCAACCTCCTTGCTATGTGCAAGGACGTTTTGCCCGTAGCTCGCGCGGAAATACAGCCGCCCGATAGCGCGGATTCCGTCGGGCTTCACGTGGTGGATGCCGAGATCAAACAGCGCTTTCTCACCTTCGTCGTAGATGACCTGGCTGATCTCCTGAGTGGTCTTTTGAACCACTTCTTCGATGCGCGTCGGGTGAATGCGCCCGTCGGAGACGAGCCGCTCGAGCGACCGACGTGCTATCTCTTTGCGTACCGGGTCAAAACACGATACCACCACGGCTTCCGGTGTGTCGTCTATGATAATGTCGACGCCGGTTAGGGTCTCGAGCGTGCGAATGTTCCGCCCTTCGCGCCCGATGATGCGGCCTTTCATCTCGTCGTTCGGCAAGCTCACCGAGGTCACCGTCACCTCGGCATTCACTTCGCTCGCGATGCGTTGTATGGTGCCCACGAGAATCTCGCGTGCCTGTTTCTCTGCGGTAGCGTTCGCCTCTTGTTCTATCTTGTTGATTGTGGCCTGAGCGTCGTGCCGCGCGTCGTCCTCAATTGAAGACATCAAAACGCGCTTGGCTTCGTCGGCCGTCATGCCCGACACTCGCTCCAGCTCCTGTTGCAGGGTTTCCTCCTGCTTGCTTAGTTCTTCCTCCTGCTGCGCAATTTTCCTCTCGCGGTCTAAGAAACCTTGCTGCTGTTTTTCAACGTAAGCAATCTTCTTATCTAGGCTTTCCTCTTTCTGGAGCAGACGTTTTTCAAAGCGCTGAAGCTCAAGGCGGCGGTCCTTGAGCTCGTTTTCCTGAGCGTTGCGCTCCTGTAGCAACTCATCCTTGGCCTCAAGAATGATCTCCTTCTTCTGGGCTTCAGCTTCTTTTATCGCGTCTCTGCGTACTCGTTCCGCCTTCTGTTCGGAAGACGACAGTTGAAATCTGGCATATAGCCATCTGATGGTCCAACCTAGAATTAAGCCGGCGAGAGGAAGGCCCAGCCACAACGCCAGTTGCATCGGCTTCCTCCACTCTACTTAATGTTAGCCTTAAACCTTAGTCGAGGGCCCCAATTTTGTCAAGAACGGGTCAAGAATCGTGCGCACGGAATAGGAATACTTGAACATTTAGATTATAGACCCAACAAAAGCCGACAAAAGCGACTTGCCGCTCGGCGGCAGCTTCCGCTACACTACATCGCGATGACGGAAGACGCTCCGGAAAGCCGAAGGTACAAGCGTATCCTTGAAATTGCACACGAGGTGGAGGCGCAGCTGTTGTCCGCGTACCTCACCGAGCAGCGCGTGCCGCACATCATTCAAAGCTATCACGACAGCGCGTACGGCAGTCTGTTTCAGTCACAGATGGCTGCCTGGGGCTACCTCGAGGCGCCCGAGCAATACGAGTCGCTGGTGATGCAGGTCTATGCCGATATCACCGCCGGCGCCACGTTCGAGCAAGAACGATCGCATGAAGACGCAGATGCCGCAGAACACGACGAGAGCGATCGCTAGCCGTTACTCGCAACGCACAGGCGCTCACAGCAGCCAACGGAGCGTTCGTCGCGGTGTTCTACGCCACGGACCGTTCTCCGACAGCGGCAACGATACCCGCCCGCGCATTATCGGCAGACGGTCGGTCTGTATGAGCTTCAGCGCCAAACGATCGGCGTCACGCAGTACTCCGAAGCGCGCGGGCGAGCGGCGGTCGGCGATCGCTTGCGGCATCGCCGGAACGTCGTAGTGACGACGGGTGAAGAACTCTGCTGCAGCCGCGAGCGGCGCCATCTCAAACGCAATATACACAAAACCGAGGTCTCCCCATACGAGGCCGGAGCGCGTGTGTCGATGTTCGCTGCCCTCTTCCTGTAGAAGCTCGAAACGAGCCGCTCCAAAGAACTCCGCGAAGCGCCCAACTCGGGGAAGGCTCTGCTTGAGCTGTACGCGCCGGAACTGCTTCTTGCCGCCGGGAAGCTCCAAGAGGTCTCCGAACACACCTACTTCGTTGTAAACCGGAGCGGTATACTCCAAGTGATCCTCGAACAGGATACGCCCGTCGTCGTTGGAAGAGGATGAGATCAAGGCGCCGCACACGCCCCCGACACCGTTACGCGACGGCTTTCGAAACCACTCCTCGGCCTCAACCAGCTGCAGCATGCGGCCCTCGTTATCGCGAGCAAAAAAGCTGCGCCAACCGCCGTAATCCTCGACTATCGCCGATATCACGGTTTCCCCGTGTTGCCGAAACCGCTCGTAGCTGCGCTCCACGTCCGCTACCTTCACCCTAATTGCGCTAATGCCGATGTCGCCGAGCTCCGGCTCAAACTCCGCCGCGCGCGGCTCACGCCCGATGAACTGAATGAGCTCAACGCCGGCTCCTCCGTACGGGTTGAACAACAGCCTCCGGCGTTGCTGCCACACCTCGCCTCGCGTAAGCTGCCCGAGCTGCGCGCTGTCGTCGGTGACATCGTGAACAATCTTTGTGAAACCAAGCCGCGCGCGATACCAGGCGCTCGTGGCCTCTAGATCGCGAACGCCGATACCGACATGGTGAAGTCCGGAGTTGATGAACTGGGCGGGGTCTCTCATGTTGCGCTCTCCTGGGAATACCTGAGTATACCGCGGTGGTCTAGCAAACTACGCGTATGCTACACTGCGTGGGCATATGGAAGCACGCGTAACTCGCCGTATCAAGGATACCTCGGTCTACTACACTATCCGCTGGACCGATTTTCTACACCTCGAGAAGCACCGCGTCAACACCTCGATTCCTTCGGAAGCCGGCATGTTCGAGTTGTATTACCTCGATCATGCCAATACGCTTCACCTCATCGATCGTCGCGGCGTGTATTACGGCGGACTGCGTCATATACTGCGCGAGAT
>SLBH01000142.1 GCA_007126415.1 Spirochaetales bacterium | reverse complement strand
CGGCGCCCCGCACCTCGCCGCTCAGTCCGGTGCCGAGCAAACCATCGAACAGCCAGTCGGCCTCGCCGATCAAGGCGTGAGCGTCTTCCGGCGCTTCGGCGTAGTTGATTAACGGAATACCGAGCGCCTCGCAGGACGCGGCGTGCACCGCGGCCGGGCCGCTTTCGGGCCGGCGGGTGAGCACAACCGCCACCGCGTAGCGATCCTCGAGCCACGCGGCGCGCGCGATCACGAGCGCGTCACCGCCGTTGTTGCCGGTCCCGGCGACGATCACGAGCAGCGCGTCATCGCACAGGCGCGGCCCGGCCCACCGTTTGGCGCGCTCCCAGATTCGTTGTCCGGCGTTCTCCATCAGCACCAGTTCCGGAATCGAGTACTCGCTCTGCGTGCGAGCGTCGATCTCGCTCATCTCGCCTGCTGTCGGCAACGGCAGGCCAACCGGTGAGATACTCCGCATCGTTTCCTCCCCGGGTGACGCTCAGCGTCCGGCTAGCAACCGATCGCTTCGCCACCAGACTACGCGCGCTTCGTCGTGCCCCACCAGGAGCGCCGAGAGAATGCCGTCGGCGGTTAGGTTGAACGACTTCATCAAAAGGTCGGGCTCCGGTATCTCGATCATACGACGGGAGAGCACTCGACCCTCGGCGTTCATTATCATCAGCTGCACCTGTGTGGCGCGCTCACGACTAAGCAGAAAGAAGGTCTCGCCGCGACCGGTACCGATAAACTCGTAGAGGAACTGCACCTCTTGTTGATCGAACACACTGTGCCCCGGGCGCTGCTGAACGTTCTCCGGGATATCAACGTAACCTTCGTACCGGCCGCTCTCGAGATCGAGCCAGTAGATTCGAGACGCGTAGGTCTCGATACCGTAGGTAGCCTCGGTTTCGGCGTCTACCGACTCCCGGTAGTAGTTCAGATGGAGGTACAAGCGATGCTGCTCGCGGTCGGGCTTGATGGTTTCGAGAAACGGAATCAAGTTGTCCTCGTCCGCTACCAACGGCAGGCGGTCGTTCGGGATCTCGATCTCATACAACGGCTCGCCTTCGGGCGAAAACCAGTAGACAATCCAGGTATCGAGCGTGTGCGAGATCACGATGATCTCGTCGTGGTCGTTGACGTGTATGCTCTCGATATGCGGGAACGGGCTACCACCGATGCCTTCCTGGCCCAGGTAATCGATCAAGCGCCCCTGCGGGGTGAAGCGAAGCACCTGACGATTGAGGCTTGCGGCACGCTCCTCGT
Source organism: Spirochaetales bacterium (assembly GCA_007126415.1). Lineage (GTDB taxonomy): Bacteria > Spirochaetota > Spirochaetia > DSM-27196 > SLAA01 > B1Sed10-166. The sequence continues at coordinate 9,389 of SLBH01000142.1, read as the reverse complement.
CGTATACCGCGCGCTCCGGTGAGAGATACTCCTCAACCAGCAGCTCTTTCCCGGATGTAACCGCGATCTCCCCGGTTTGGCGAAAATGGTACGGGTAGGCGCGGCGGTTGATAAGCGTTCCGGGGTTCTGCGAGGCCTGCAGCTGCACCGGGCGAGGGTTGTCGTCCGGGTTATACAGAAGCGACAGCAGGTCGCCGTAGCTGGTGAACTGCATGATTTTGTTGGCCGCGGCGTCACCGACAAAGAACCGCCCGTCGCGCATGAAAAGGCGCGTCTTATGACGCAATGGTTGGCCCGGCCCGTAGAACACGTCGAGCTGGTCTTCCATCTTGCCGAGCTCTATCCGGAAGAGGTCTTCACGTGAGAGCGAGCGCACCTCCTGCCGGGAACAGCCGATCACCGATATGCCGATCACCGATATAAGGACAACCAAACTCAGCAGGAGCCCGCCGCCGACGCAAACAGGACGCTTCATATGCGATGATAGTAGCGTTCGCGCCGAACGCTGTCAATCTTGTCAATCTTGACCGGCGTTTCCGATACATACTACAGTCGTAGCATGGTTCAGAAGATTATCGATCTCGTATTCGGGTCGAAACATGAGCAGGATCTTAAAGGGCTGTTGCCGATTCTGCATGAGATAAACTCGCTTGAGTCTTGGGCTGTTTCCTTGCCGCCGGAGGCATTCCCTCAAGAGACCGAAAAACTGAAACGGCGCTACGCCGAGGGCGAGACGCTCGACGATCTCCTTCCGCCGGCCTATGCGTTGGTCCGCGAGGCCGCCCGCCGCGTGTTAGGTGAGCGTTTGTACGATGTACAGCTCCTCGGCGGGATCGTGCTGCATCAGGGCAGGATCATGGAGATGAAGACCGGCGAGGGAAAGACCGTTTCTTCGGTTACCGCCGCCTATCTGAATGCGCTTCCCGCGGAAGGCGTGCATATCGTAACGGTTAACGAGTATCTCGCCGAGCGCGATGCGGCCTGGATGGGCCCTGTCTACGCATACCTCGGCCTCACGGTGGGCTCCATCGTCTCCCGCATGGAGACCGAAGCGCGCAAGGACGCCTACCGCCGCGACATCACGTACGGCACTAATAGCGAGTTCGGTTTCGACTATCTCCGCGATAACATGTCGTTCGATCACTCACGCAAGGTGCAGCGGGGCCATCATTACGCGATCGTAGACGAAATAGACTCAATACTCATAGACGAAGCGCGCACTCCGTTGATTATCTCCGGTGCCACCGAGGACGACACACGCAAGTACGTCGAGGTAGACCGGCTCGCGCGCGAGCTCGTGGAGTGCGAGAAAGACCCCGAAACCGACGACTATCCCGATGAGCCGGTAGGCGACTTCAAGCTCGAGGAAAAGAGCCGCCGGGTAACCTTCACCGATGAAGGCTTGAACCACATCGAAGATCTCTTGATGAAACGCAAGATCATCACGACCTCACTCTTTGAGGAAGAGAACTTCGAGTACATTCATTACTTCACCCAGGCCTTGCGCGCTCAGAAGCTGTTTCACCGCGACACGCATTACGTCGTCAGCGAAGGCCAAGTGCAGATCGTCGACGAGTTCACCGGCCGCATTTTGCACGGTCGGCGCTACTCCGACGGCTTACACCAGGCAATCGAGGCCAAGGAAGGCATTCGCATCGCGCAGCGCAACCGAACGCTCGCCACCATCACGTTGCAGAACTTCTTCCGCATGTACGACAAGCTCTCCGGCATGACCGGCACGGCCGAGACCGAGTCCAAAGAGTTTGGAATGATCTACGGACTCGATGTCGTGGTGGTCCCGAGCAACCGCCCGCTCGCTCGGCTGGACCAGGACGACGTAATCTATGTCAACGAAAACGCCAAGTACCAGGCGATCGCCGACGAGATCAAACGCGTCAACGAAAAAGGTCAGCCGATGTTGATCGGCACCGCCTCGATCGAGCGCTCCGAGAAGCTTTCAAACGTCTTGACTAAGACGGGTGTGCGTCATGAGGTGTTAAACGCCAAGAACCACGCGCGCGAAGCGTTGATCATCGCCGAGGCCGGCGCTAAAGGCGCAGTTACAATCGCGACCAACATGGCAGGTCGCGGCACCGATATCAAACTCGGCGGCAACCCCGAGTTCCGCGCCCGACGCAAGGCCGGCACCGACGCCGATGAAGAAAGCTATCAAGCGGCTCTCCGGCAGGAGTCGGTGCGGTGGCGCGACGACTACAACGAGGTTCGCGGCCTCGGAGGCCTCTACGTTCTCGGGACCGAGCGCCACGAGTCGCGTCGCATAGACAATCAGCTGCGCGGGCGCTCCGGTCGCCAGGGCGACCCCGGCGAGTCGCGCTTCTTTCTCTCGATGGACGACGATCTCATGCGCTTGTTCGGCCGCGGCTCCGATCGGCTCAAATCAATCATGCAACGCGGCATGGAAGAAGACGAGCCGCTTAACCACCGGCTGATCAACCGCACCATAGAGTCGGCGCAGTCGAAGGTTGAAGAGCGCAACTTCGACATCCGCAAGCATCTGCTTGAGTACGACGACGTTCTCAACGAACAACGTAAGCTGATCTACGAACAACGCGACGCGATCCTGAGCGACGACAACCTGATCGAGCGCGTGTGGCGCAGCGCAACCGAAGTGGTAGACGAAATCGTCCAACCCTACATCGCCTCGCGCGGAGAAGATCGCCATCTGCTGCACGAGTTTCTCACCGGCTTGCACGATACGCTGTTCTTCGCGACGGAGCAGAACGAGGACGAGCTCGCGGCGCTCACGCCCGAGCAGCTGCGCGACTCAATCGTAGACGAAATATGGAAGGATCTGGAGAACAAGGCCGGGATCGCCGGTCACGAGCAGCTGAACCTCGCGATCCGCGACGCTTATCTCCGCAGCATCGACAAGCGCTGGCAGGACCACTTGGAGAACCTCGAGGGACTGCGCGAAGCGGTGTACCTACGCAGCTACGCTCAGAAGAATCCGCTGCTGGAGTACAAGCTCGAAGGGTTTCAGATCTTCGACCAGCTTATCTACGATATACGGACGTCTATCGCACGCAAAGTGATCGCGGTGAAAGCGGAAGGAATCGGACGCCCGAGCGCACAGCGCGGCGCGGTACCCGCGGGAACCGCCACGCACAGCTCGATGCAGATGTTTGCAGCCGGAGGCGGGGCAGCCGCGGCTCAGCAAACCTCCGGCGGCGGCGGCACCGCCACCGCCACCGCTACCGCTACCCGTCCGCAAAAGGGCCAGGTTACACGGAACTATCCAAAGGTCGGCAGAAACGACCCCTGCCCGTGCGGCAGCGGCAAGAAGTACAAACACTGCCACGGGCGTTAAGGCGCACGGAACCCAATTGGGACCCAATCGCGCGGGGGCCGCACTATTGCTGCTGCTCGGCCGCGGGGGGCGGCAGCGAATCGGGTTCGGTGGTATACGCGTTAATGAACGTGAATAGTGCCAGCATGCAGATCACGGCGATCGCGAGCTTTCGCATTATGTAGTCTTCCTCCCTGCTGTAGTTTCACGTTTTCGCATTAGTTTTGTGTTTAGCCACCAGAGTATACCAATTATCGAAGATGCCGCATAGGGTCAATGAACTGTCCATTCTCAATTATCGAAAAATGTAGGTGCGGCCCGGTGCTTCGACCGGTATTCCCGAGCATCCCCACCTGCTGCCCCTGCGATAGGTACTGCCCGGTGGAAACCGCGGTCCGGTCGAGATGCGCGTACAACGTTTGGTATCCACGCGGGTGGCGCATGATCACAAACTTGCCGTAGTTTCCGGGCTGATTTTCGACGTGCACCACACGGCCCGACATCGCAGCGTTTACACGAGTGCCGGGGCGGTTGACGATATCAACGCCGTTGTGGAAGCGCCGGGTGCCGGTAAACGGATCGCGACGCATGCCGAAGCCGCTACTGAGCCGCCCGCGTACCGGCCAGCGAAACGCGTCGCCCAGAATGATAGCAAGCTCGGTTCCGTCCATCCGAGCCTCGGGAACAAACAGCAAATCCCCGGGGTCAATTCGGGCCGACTCGAGATCGTTGGCATCGAGTAACGCGTTGACCGAGCTGTCGTGGGTGCGCGCGATGCTCTCGAGCGACTCGCCGCGCGAGACGGTGTGCAACACTCCGTCGCGGTTCGGAATCTTGATGCTGTCGCCGGCGCGCATGCGGCGTGCATCCGAGATGCGATTGAAGCTCACCAAGGTGTCGAGACGAAGTCCGTTCTGCACGGCGATGCCGGACAGGGTGTCGCCGGAGCGCAGCTCGTACTCAACGGTGTCTACGCCGAGAAAGCCGCTAACATCTACCTCGAGGTCTGCTGAAGCGTCGTATCGCTCGTCGCGCGAGGCTAGGCGAGTGCGCAGCGTCTCAACCACCCCGTCGCTCGGCAAACTGAGCTCCGGACTGCGCTGCACCATACCGTGAAGCGCCTGCCCGGGCTGCAGGAGAAACCCCGCGACCAGTACCGCGAGCACTATCGAGGCACCGAACGCGATATGGAGCTCTCCCGGACCGCTGAGCCGAAGGCTCGTAAGCCCCGGCCCCTTGAGCCGCACCGACGCGACCGCCGGCACCCTCCCGGCGAGACGCGCAGCAAGACGGGCCTTCGCGGTGAGCGACAAGCGCAGCGCCTGCAGACCGCGCGCAATCTTCCCGGAACCTCTCCCCGGCCTCTCCGGCCTCCCCGGCCGAGGAGACGAGCCGCCGGAACTCGAGGTTCCCCCGGAACTCGACGCGCCGCGGCGTCGGCTCTTGGCCGAGCGGTAGGATAGTATGCGGGCGATTATCGATTTGCGGTTGGATCGGTTGCTCAGGGCGCCGCTCGCACGATCTCCGAGACGCCCGGCACGCCCGGAGCCACGTTTAGAACGTTCAAGAACACGCGGGCTTTTACCAACTGCGGAAACGCGTTGCGACGAGAGGCTGGAACTCGGCGTATGCTCACGTTCACCCCGAACTCGGCGGCAGCCGAGGTAGTTTCGGATGCTCAGCAGTTGATCTCCTGTCTTTCTCGGCGCGCTTACGATGCGCCGCAGCGCCTCGACGCCGGCTCTGCGACTGCCTACCGACTGGTGTTCAATGACCGATTGCATAGTATTCTACATATCGACATTCTTGCAAGCGCGTATTATAGTTATGCACCGGAACGACCATGAAATCGCTGGACACGCTCACCATTATCGCACTACCGACCTTGATCGCGGTGGTATTGATGGCCGTCACGGTCCAAGCGGTACAGATAGAGGGCGTTTCAATGAGCCCTACTCTGCCGAACGGTCATACAATGCTCGTGAACCGCGCGGCGTACGGGTTGCAACTGCCGGTTCTGGATCGCTATCTTGCGGTCTGGAGCGCTCCACGAAACGGCGATATTATCGTGTATCGCACACCGGACGATGATAGTATTGTGGTGAAGCGGTTGGTGGGTGCGCCGGGCGAGCGTTTCACGCTACGGGAACATAGCATGCGGATCGGAGATCGGGAGTACGAACTTTCGGGATATACCTACAACCAGTTGCGCGAGCTAACGCGCATCCCGGACAACATGGTGTTTGCCGCCGGAGAAAACGCTGCGCGCTCGCGCGACTCGCGGCATTACGGGTTGGTTCCAATCGACAGCATCAGGGGGCGGATCATGGGAACGCCCTTCGGGCTCTAGGAGCATGAGGCCGAGTACGGGAGTATATGGAGCGAGCTAACCGCACGCGCTACATCGTGGTGTTTGTCTTCATGGCGATATTCGCCGTGACAATCACAGTTCGGTATGGCGAGATCATGCTGTCCTCCGATACTGCCGCCGGCGCCGCCGGCCTCTCGGCGAGTGCGGTAGAGCGCGGCCCTATTCTCGATCGCAATGGCAAGATACTCGCGATTCAAACCGAGCTTAACAGCCTCACCGCCTGGACGCCCGACGTCGGCAACCCGGACGAAACCGCTCGGCTCCTAAGCGAAGTTCTCGAAGCCGATCAACAGCAGCTTTACGAACAGCTGACCGGAACGGCGGGGTACGTGGTGCTCGAACGCGGCCTCTCGCCGACGCAAAGCGAGCGGATCGAACAACTGCGCGCCGAGCGCCGCATCCCGGGCATACACCTGCGGGGCGAGAGCGGCCGCAGTTACCCCGCCGGCAAGACCGCCGCCGCCGCCCTCGGCTACGTCGGGATAGACAACGTGGGGCTCAGCGGCGTTGAGTACGCCTACGATGAGGTGCTTTCGCCCCACCATCGCGCCGAGCGCGGCGAAACGCGTTACGGCAACCAGCTGTTCTTGACGCTGGATTTGAACATACAGAGCGTGATCGACGAGATCGTGCACGAGACTCGCGAGCGCGAACACGCCGGTTCGGTCGTCATGCTCGCGATGGACGCAAGGACCGGAGAGCTCCTCGCGTACTCAAAGTCGCCCAGTTTTGACCCCAACAAGTTCGCCGAGTACGGTGCAACCGAACGCCAAAACGCGCCGATTAGCCGCATCTACGAACCCGGTTCGGTCTTCAAGGTGTTCTCGATCGCGGCAATCCTGGAACTCGGCGGTATCAGCGAACGCGACCGTTTCCATACCTCCGGTGGATATCGTCCGGAGAATGCGTCTTTCACTATCCGTGACCTCGGCGATTACGGCACGATCGATACCGAAGGTATCATCCGCTACTCGAGCAACGTCGGCGCAGCCTACGCCTCTGAAACAGTGGACGCCGAGAGTTTCTATCACATGCTGCAGATGTTTGGGTTCGGCGACAAGACCGGCATTGAGTTCGCGGGCGAGGAGCGCGGCCTGCTCCGCAGGCCCGACGCCTGGTCGGGGCGCACAAAGCAGACCGTTGCAATCGGGCAGGAGATCGGTGTGACCGCGATGCAGATTCTTCGGGCAGCTACGGCGCTCGCGAATCGCGGCGTGGTACTACAGCCTCGCATCGTGCACAAGATTGTAGCCCCCGACGGCGCGGTGATGCGTGAATCGCAACGCTCGCCGCAACGCCAGGTGCTCAGCCCCGAAACCGCCCGCCGTATGCTTGCGTACATGCAGAGCTCTACGCAGTCGGGCGGTACCGCGTGGCGCATCCGGATCGACGGCATCGATATCGCCGCTAAAACCGGTACCGCTGAGGTCTTCGACTCGCAGATCGGCGCGTACTCCGAGGATGCGTACATCGCCTCAACACTCGCGATGTTCCCGGCGCATAACCCGCAGGTAATCTTGTATACGGTTATCGAAGAACCGCGCGGCGAGACCGTGTTCGGCGGCCGCATCGCCGCGCCCCCGATTCGGGAGGCCGCCGAGTTCATCATCCCGTATCTCGGCATTCGCACCGATCGCGACACCATAAGACCTCACAGCGGCCGTGTCGCGGTCGCGCACCCCAACCTACCCGAGTTCGGTGACGAGCTGCCCGATCTTACCGGCTTACCCAAACGTAGCCTTCTGCCGTTATTTGAGTCCGACCAGATAGACGTTGTGCTCGAGGGAACCGGCTGGGTGGTTCGCCAAGACCCGCCGGCCGGCTCCGAGATCTACGACGGCCTACGGCTGTATCTGGAGCTTGAATGACGGTACTGCGCCGCAACCTCGAGGCGCTCGCGGCGGTGCATCCCGAGGCGATCGAGGAGCTCGAGCTCCTCAGCGGCGCCGTCGCGGAGCTCGAGCTACACCACACGCGCGACGCCGAGCCCACCGCCAGGGTCGGCGGACGGTGGCTGCATAGCACGCGCGCACCACGACGCGAGGCCGAACGCGTCGCCGCAGACCCTTCGTTTGCAGCCGCGGATCTCGTTGTGTGTTACGGCTTCGGTCTCGGATACCATCTCGAGGCCATTACCGCCCGGTACCCCGATACTCCCATCATCGTACTCGAACCTCAGCTCGAGCTGTTCCGCGCCGCACTCCGCACGCGGCCGCTCGAATCGATACTGGGCAGCCCCAACCTCACCTTGATCGCCGGAGCCGACGCAGCTGAAGGGCTCGCTCAGGCGCTCTCACGCGCGCGCCCGCGGCGTCCGGCGGTCCAGCGCTTACGCGCAGCGGTGGAAGCCTCGCCCGAGATCTTCGCCGGCGCCGATGAGGCGATCTCACGTCACAGCACTCGTGAGGAGATCAACCGCAACACCTTGAAACGCTTCGGGCGACTCTGGGTTCGCAACCTCGTACGAAACATCGGCGTGATGGCCGAGTCGCCCGGTGTGGCTCGAGTTCAGGGCCGTTTCTCGGACCTGCCCGCGGTGGTCTGCGCCGCCGGTCCCACGCTCGACGAGGTGCTGCCGTGGCTCGCCGAACTGCGCGAGCGCGCGCTGATCATCGCAGTGGACACCTCGATCGTGCCGCTCCTCCGCGCCGGCGTGACGCCCGACTTCCTGGTAACCGTAGATCCGCAGTACTGGAACACGCGCCACCTTGATCGCGCCGTGTCGCCGCAGACCGCACTCGTGTCGGAGTCGGCTACGCATCCGCGCGTGTTCCGCCTACTGTCCGAGAACCCGCGCTACCTCTGCAGCTCTCTGTTTCCCCTTGGACAGTACCTGGAACGCGGGCTCGAGCCGCGCGGCGCGCTGGGTGCGGGCGGCTCGGTTGCAACCTCGGCTTGGGACTTCGCCAAGGTGCTCGGCTGCAGCCCAATCTACACCGCCGGGCTGGACCTTGGGTTTCCGGATCACGTAACGCACTGCCGCGGCAGTTTCTTCGAGGAGCTCGCGCACGGGTTCTGCGACCGCGTCATGCCGGTTGAGCGTTACGCTGCGCAGTATCTCTGGGACGGCGGACCGCGGCATGGCGAGGCCGCCGACGGCCGGGTGATTCTCACCGACCGGCGCATGCTGCTGTACAAGTGGTGGTTCGAAAGCCAGATCGCCGCCGGCCCGCGTCCCGGTCCCGAGTTCAGAACGCTCAGCGCCCGCGGGCTCCGCATCGAAGGGATGGACCCGATACGGCCGCCGGATGCCGTCACCGCCGCAGACGAATTGGCTTCGGCCGCGGGCGGCCGCACCGCGTTAGACGCCCGCCTTGCTGGGCTACACCACGACCGCCATGCCGAACACTCGACCGAAACACTCGAACACGACCTCGCGACGCTCGCGGAAGAGTTGCTGTCGCTCGAGAGTCGGTTAGGTCCGGCGGTAGAGGCGGCGCAGCGCGCCGTTGAGACGCACCGGGCCGACCCCGAAGCGCCGCTTGACCTCACCCTGCTCGACGAAACCGACCGCATGATCGGCGCGTCACAACAACGCGAGATCCTCGGGTTCTTGATACACGAGGCCGCGGAAGAAATCTTCAGCACCTCCGCCGGCTCCACCGCGGAACCGGGCGAGCGAGCGCTGCTCAACTCTAAACGACTCTACTCTGCGCTTGCCGAGTCCGCCCGCTACCACTCACGCCTCATCGACCAAGCCCGTCGCCGCCT
>SLBH01000146.1 GCA_007126415.1 Spirochaetales bacterium | reverse complement strand
CCACAGTCTTGCTTACCGTGAAAGCCGCGCCAAAGCGCCCCGGGGCGGCGTGATGCGCGAGCACTACTCGCGCTCATCCCCCTCGCCTGAACTATCGGCATGTGAAGACCCATGGCTGCCGAACTTCATAATTCTCTTTGCTCCGTTTACGGCTAATCGGCCTGCTGCCGTCGCGCGAGCTCGGGGAACTCATACTCGAACGTGCCACGCTCGGTCACTTCGGCCCGCACTCGCAGATTGTCGGTGAGGCGCTCCATCGCGGCCTCCACTTCGTCGATTCCCATGCCGGTCTCGATAACGATATCCGACACCGTTACCCGTCCTCCGTTGCGGGCGGCGAGCCTGAAGACGTGGCTTTCGAACGATGGTGACCGACGTCCCGCGGTGTGCGCAGCCGACGCAACCGGCTGCGAGCGTTCCCGCAAAGCCGCGCTGATCCATGAAACAAATAGAAATAGCGGAATCAGGACGAATATTCCGTGCATAAAGCACCACCCTTGCAGCATTGGAGCCCTGCCTGTAGATAAATTCTATGGCCTATAGCCACGGTAGGCAAAGATACCATACCACCCTACGGTATAGCAAGTATGTTCTTTACTTACTTTTTTAGTTATCTCCGCCAAGAACATAGAGAAGATCAAACATCGCTCGCTTGACATACCCCCGCGGGGTATCGTATCTTTGTCATAACCATGATTGAACGATGGCAGGTAGGGTCGTCCAAGGAGAGCGGAATAAATGCAATCGAAAGATAATCAACATAAGCATCACGCAGACGCCGAACACGAAGATCACGGAACGCACGCAGGACACGACAAGCACGCTGGGCATAGCCCCACCATGTTCCGCGACAAGTTTTGGTTGTCGCTCATCCTGACCTTCCCGGTGGTTTACTGGTCGGTGCACATTCAGCAGCTGCTCGGCTATCAGGCGGTGGAGGTTCCCGGTTCTGCGTGGATACCGGCTCTGCTTGCTACCGTAGTCTTTCTGTACGGGGGTCTGGTGTTCCTGAAAGGGGCATGGCACGAGCTTCGCGAACGCCTGCCGGGAATGATGACCCTCATTTCGCTGGCGATCTCGGTTGCGTTTGTGTTCTCCTGGGTGGTGGATCTCGGGCTGATCGAGGCTGAGGCACTGTGGTGGGAGCTGGCTACCTTGGTTACGATCATGCTGCTCGGCCACTGGATCGAGATGCGTTCTATCTCTCGTGCCGAAGGAGCGCTTCAGGAACTCGCCAAGCTGCTGCCCGACACCGCCACCCGCGTTACCGACGAAGGCGAAGAGGTTGTCGCGGTTGATACCCTACAGGACGGAGACACCATACTCGTTCGCCCCGGCGAGAGTGTACCGGTGGACGGTGTGGTGCTGAGCGGGGAGAGCGACGTGAACGAAGCGATGATCACCGGTGAGTCTCGTCCGGCGAAGCGCGCGGAGGGTGACGAGGTGATCGCCGGTACGACCAACGGGTCGGGCTCGCTGCGAGTGAAAGTGACCGGCACGGGAGAGCAGACAAAGCTTTCGGGGATTATGCGCCTGGTGGCTGAGGCACAGACGTCGAAATCGCGCGCGCAACACCTCGCCGACCGAGCGGCGCAGCTTCTGACCGCCGTGGCGCTTCTCTCCGGCATACTCACCTTGATCGCGTGGCAGCTCGTGGGCGCGCCGATCGATTTCTCGATTATCCGCGTGGTAACGGTACTGGTCATCGCGTGCCCGCACGCCTTGGGTCTCGCGGTGCCGCTGGTGGTGGCGAACTCCACCACGCTGGGTGCGCGCGCAGGACTGCTGGTACGCGACCGGCGTGGTTTGGAAGAGGCGCGCAACCTCGATACTGTTATCTTCGATAAAACCGGCACGCTCACCCTTGGTGAGTTCCGCGTGGTCGACCTGGCCGTTGACGACGCGATCGCTGAGAACGAGGCGCTGCGAATCGCGGGCGCCGTGGAGTCCGAGTCCGAGCATCCAATCGCTCGCGGTATCGTGAAGACCGCCGAGGACCGCGGGATTGATCTGCCGCGGGCCGAGGGGTTCAGGGCGCTGACCGGCAAGGGGGTCGCCGCCTCGGTTGACGGCAGTGAGTACCACATCGGCGGACCGGCGCTGCTGAAGGCCGAAGAGGTAGAGGTTTCAGGCCGGCTAAGCGAGTCTGCTGAGGCCGCAGCAGCGCGTGGGCAGGCTGCAATCTATCTCGTACGCGACGGGCGGGCGCTTGCGGTCTTCGCGGTGGCCGACGCGATTCGCGAGGAAAGCCGCGAAGCGATTGCGGCGCTGCACGAGCGTGGCATACGCGTCGCGATGCTAACCGGCGACGCGCGCGCTGTGGCCGAAGCGGTCGCCCACGAGCTCGAGATCGACACGGTGTTTGCCGAGGTGCTTCCCGAGGACAAAGCTGCGAAAGTGCAGCAACTGCAGGACGAGGGCCGGAAGGTTGCGATGGTAGGCGACGGGGTAAACGACGCGCCGGCGCTCGCGACCGCAGATATTGGAATCGCTATCGGAGCCGGTACCGACGTCGCGGTCGAGGCCGGACACATCGTACTTGTACGCTCAGACCCGCGCGATATCCCCCGCATAGTGTCGCTCTCGCGTGCGACCTACCGCAAGATGGTGCAGAACCTGTGGTGGGCGGCCGGCTATAACATTGTCGCGATCCCGTTGGCCGCGGGCGTCCTCGCGGCATGGGGCGTTCTGCTGACCCCGGCGGTGGGTGCGGTGCTCATGTCGGCCAGTACCGTGATAGTGGCAGTAAACGCGCAGCTTCTGAAGCGTGT
>SLBH01000233.1 GCA_007126415.1 Spirochaetales bacterium | reverse complement strand
GCTCTCGACGTACACCGAGCCCGAGACCGATTCTGCCGTAGTTCGCGCCGCGCAAGAGACCGGATTGCCCCTTCTCAGCGACGACCGCACAATGCTCGAGCGACACGGCCGCGCCGGTGGGCGCTTCTACAACGCCGTTATGGTCTTGACGGCGCTCTTTGCGCGCGGGGCGGCAACGGTCTCGGAGTTTGAACGCTTTCGGGACGAGTTATACCGGCACTGCCGTTACTCACCGGCAGTTCGTGCCTTTGCCGCCGGCGTCTATCGCGAGGTGCGGAAACGCCGCGGCGAGTAGCTTGAATGGCGCGACTTCGCTGCGCTCTCACCTCCGCTCTCACCTCCGCTTCTGCGCTCGGCGAGATCCTCGGCCTCCCGGCCTCCCGTGAGGCCCGCGCAGACCGGCGGGAGATCGAGCTCAGGTATGAGTCGACGCGCGAGCCCCAGGCTGCGATCGCCCGGCGCTACGCGCTCAAGGCCCGCTATGCCCTTGCAAAGCCGGTCGGCAGCGACCTCGGCGGTGATCGACCGGCCGCTGCGCTGATACTGTGAAAACGCGTGTAGCCCATCGAGCAGCACGCGGCGCGCTCGGTAGTAGCGCTGCATCTCGGCTGTACTGCTCAGCGGCCGCAGCTGCGTCTCGTCGAACGCCCGGAAGACCGGCAGGAGTTCACGGTCGTATGCGCGGGCCCAGTACTCCACGCTTCGCACAACGCGGGTGTTGCGCTTCTGCAGCTCGGAGTTGCGACGAACTCGATACGAGTAAAGCCCGAGCGCGACGTAGCGCATAAGCGAGATCAAGAAACACTCACGCGGCGGACGTTGCTCGGGGTAGCCGTCGGCTCGGATCACCTCGTACGGGTCGAACCCCGAGGGTGTTCCTGCGCGAGCATCCAAACGCGCGAGCGCCTCGTGAAACGCCTGCTGCACTACCACAAAGAGCTCTCCGGAGCGGCCGCTGAGATCTGGGTGCGTCTCTTTGCAGAGCCGCCGATACGCGCTGATAATCTCCGACTCCGAGCGCCACCGAGCGGAAAGGAACTGCTCGATTGCAGTCCTCAGGGTCTGATCTTCGGGCTTCACCACAGGTTTGATTATAGCGTTTCGACGCGAAAGCATGCTACCGTTTTAGCGATGAACCACGAAGCAGATTACATCGAACGCCTGCGCACCACGATGGTGGAACGGCAGATCGCGCATCGCGGCGTCACCAACCGCCGCGTGCTCGATGCGATGGCGCGCGTGCCTCGGCACCTGTTCTTGCCCGGCCGGCCGCCCGAGGAGGCGTACGCCGACGGCGCGGTCGCTGTTGGGCACGGGCAGACCTGCTCGCAGCCGTACGTTGTTGCGTACATGACCGAATGGTGTGAACCAAGCGCACAGGATCGAGCGCTGGAGATCGGTACCGGGAGCGGATATCAGGCCGCCGTCCTGGCCGAGCTGTGTCGCGAAGTAATCACGATTGAGCGCGTGGAACCGCTTGCCGCAACCGCGCGCGAACGCCTCGATAGGCTTGGGTACGAGAACGTGACGGTATTCTGCGACGACGGCTACCCGGGCTATCCTGAGGGCGCCCCGTTCGACATAATTCTGATTACCGCAGGCGCGCCTTCGGTGCCGCCCCCGCTGCTCGAGCAACTCTCCGAAGCTGGTCGTTTGGTCGCGCCGATCGGACAGGGAACTCAGCGTATCACTCGCTATACTCGGCAGTTTGGTGGCCTCCACCGCGAGAACGGCCTCGATGTGCGCTTCGTACCGTTTATCACCGATCAGCAGTAGCTAGCGATGATCCCAACGGCGGTGGCCCGAACGGCGCGGCGCAAGCCGATCGGCCCAGTTCTCCGGAAAGCCTTTGCGGTAGTTTCTCCAGCGCGTGCCGTAGCGACGTCGATGCAGCATCGCGTAACCCACCCGTGCCATCGACGGCAGCCCAACCACCGGCAGGTAGAGCGGCCCGAGCAGCCGTGACTGCACCGTATGCCCGATCTCATGGCGGAGCACCTCCTCGGGGTCTCGGCCGGAACCCCTAAACCAGAACACAAACGCTCCGAGCGAAACCCCTAAGCGCCCCGTGCGCACACAGACACGACCGTAGCGCCTGCTTACCTCGAGCGCCGAGCCGCCCAGCAGCACGGCCGCTAACACAAGCGCCCCGAGCACGCTTTGGGGCAGTTCCCAGGATGCAAACAGAACGACCGAGCAGATACGGCCCGGACAGGTTGCACTCGGCGCGTGTAAAATCCTCTTCCCACGCGTTGGGCGACCCCCTGTTTCGGTTTCGAATTCGGTTTCGGTCTCGTGCATGACGGAGTACAGCTTGACACAACCGGCGAAATGTTTCTATAACCAGAAACAGATCATGAAAAGATCGCTCGACGAACTGGCCGAGACTTTAACCCATATCGAAGACCGTGAGCTCATGCTCGAGTTCTTGCGCGAGCTGCTCACCGCCCGAGAAGCCGAGCGAATTTCCGGACGCTGGGAGATCGTGAAGCGCCTCAGTGACGGGGTCCCGCAGCGCCGCATCGCCGAGGAACTCGGTCTGTCGTTGTGCAACATCACACGCGGCTCACGAGAGCTCAGACGCCGTGAGAGCGCAATGCGCACCGTGCTCGAGCGCGAGGGCTACCGGCCTTCCAGGCTCGACGATCAGCCTTAAAGTATGCGGTAAGGATTCGCCGCGCGCCCCACGGCGAGCCCACACGCGCCCGACGGCATCCCCACCCGACCGCGCGCCCCTACCCTCCCCCACCCGCCCTCGTTTATGGTACGATCCGG
>SLBH01000219.1 GCA_007126415.1 Spirochaetales bacterium | reverse complement strand
GTAGCCGAGAAGCGTCAGGATAATATTTATCCAGAACGCGCCTTTGATGCCGACGGTTAAGAACACGCCGAGTGGGGGAAGGATGATTGCGATAATGATTCTCACAAGATCGGTCATGGGCAGCTCCCGTCTATGTTGGTGTGTTGTATGCTAACACAGTCGCGTATATTTCACCATGCGCGCGTCGCCACATTGTTGTTGATCGGCGGCTTCGGTGTTATGGGAGGCGGACTTCTCGCGCCCGCGCTTCCGGCGCTGATCGATCCGTTTGGGGTGCAGGAGAGCTCGGTTGGTCTGGTTCTGAGCGTCTATACGCTCGCGGCTGCGTCGACCTTGCCGTTCACCGGGCTGCTCCTCGATGTCCTCGGGCGCAAGCCGGTCGGCGTTGCTTGCCTGATAATCGACGGTGTGTTCGGTCTTCTGTGCACCGCCGCCCCAAGCTTTGCGGTCTTGCTGGTGTTTCGGTTTCTGCAGGGCATCGGCATCGCCGGCCTGATACCGGTAGCGATGACGGTTATCGGTGACTGGTATCAAGGTGAGAAGCGTCTGAAGGTCATGGGATATCTCAGCGCGACGATCGCGGTGGCGGCGGTGGTAATACCGTTGCTTGGTGGGGTGCTTGCCGAGTTCAGCTGGCGCTATCCCTTCTTTGTGTATGGGTTTTCGCCGCTTCTGGCGATAGCGTTTGTCGTGCTTGTCCCCGAAACAGCTCCGGACCGCAGCGGTGCTCATACCGCAAGCTATCTGCGCGGTTTGGGCAAGGCCCTCGGCAGTACCGCGGTGCGCGAGGTGTTCCTGCATTCCTTCGGAACCTTTTTCCTGCTGTATGCGATGGTCACTTTTGTTCCGCTATTCATCGCGGCACGCTACGGTTACGGCGTAAGCGTTGCCGGCGCAGCGATTTCGCTCAACGGTCTGATCGCGGCCCTGGTTGCGGGAAGGGCGGTGGGTCTTAATCGGCGACTTGGGCGCCGTCTCACACTGGTCTGCGGCTATACTGCGATCGGCGTGAGTCTGGCGTTGATGCCGTTCTGGCCCGGCGCGCCCGGCGTTGTCGTGAGTCTGGCGCTGTTCGGAATCGGCATGGGGGTAGTGCAGCCGGCGATCTTCAGCTGGGCTACGACCGCCGGCCCGGCCGAACTGACTGGGTCGATCGTGGCGCTGTTTAACACGCTCAAGTTCATCGGTATGACCGCGGCGCCGCTGGTGCTGCGAAGCGTACACGGTGCGGGCGGTATGCGGTGGACCTTCGCCGTTGCAGGCGCGGTTGGCGGCCTATGGGCCCTCCGCGCGGCGTTCAGAGGGGCGGAAAAACCGTGAAGGGCGAACGGCAAAAGAGCGAACAGCTGCTACTCGGCAGGGCGAGCGAGTCGTGTTATACTAGAACGCAATGAAGAACAAAGTAGAGTCCGAAACCACAACCGACCAAACCTCGTTTTCAACGCTGCGCGAGCTGCTCGAGCAAAGCGTGGAGCGCTTTCCCGACCGTCCGGGGCTCGGTCTGTTTGGAGACCACGCCGATACCTACCGGGAACTCGGCGATAAGGTCGAGCGGCTTCAGCAAGCATTTGCTTCGCGGGGAGTAGCCGCCGGAGATCGGGTTGCCTTACTGGGCGAAAATCGCCCGAACTGGGGTGTTTGTTATCTCGCGGCTACCGGGATGGGCGCCGTAATCGTCCCAATCCTGCCCGACTTCTCGCCGGCCGAGATCGCGCGGATACTCGATCATGCCGATGTCTCGGTGCTCTGCGTGTCGCGCGGGCACTATCCAAAGGTTGCCGACTATCGCGCTACCTCGCTTGTGCTTCTGGTCGACGACCTGCAGTTCGTTGCAGCGGCTACCGCGTTAGATAAGCTACCGGAGGAAGGCGCGCCCTCGGGACCCGCCACCGGGTTGTTCGGTCGCGAGAAGGACGCGAGCGCGGCCGAGTATCGGCCGGCGGAAGAGGACCTGGCCGCGATTCTCTATACATCCGGAACAACCGGGCAGCCGAAGGGCGTGATGCTCACGCATCGCAACCTGGTGCAGAACGTTCTGGCGGCACGGCCGCTTGCCGGGCTCACGCCTGAGTCGCGCTTTCTGTCGATTCTTCCGCTTGCGCATACCTACGAGTGCACGCTCGGTTTTCTGATCCCGCTCTCTACCGGGTCGAGTGTGCAGTACCTCGGCAAGCCACCGACGCTCTCGGTACTGCTACCGGCGCTCAAGCAGGTTCGCCCCACAACTATGCTGAGCGTACCGTTGATTATCGAGAAGATTTATCAATCACGGGTGGCGCCGGTCTTCAACAAGAACGCGCTTACCCGCGTTCTCGCAAAACTCGCGCCGTTTCGTCGTTTCGTGCATCGCGCCGCCGGACGCAAAGTCTATGAGACCTTCGGCGGGTGTTTGAGCTTCTTCGGAATCGGAGGCGCACCGTTGTCGCCGCAGGCCGAGCGCTTCCTGCGTGAAGGAAAGTTTCCGTACGCTATTGGATACGGCCTGACCGAGACCTCGCCGTTGGTAGCCGGAACCGGCGCTCCCGATACGCGCCCTCGCTCAACCGGTCCGCCGGTAGAGGGTGTTGAGGTCAGGATCGACCACGGCGCCGGAGACGGCGAGAACGGCGAGATACAAGTGCGCGGTCCCAGCGTCATGCAGGGATACTATCGCAACGAGGAGGCGACCCGCGAGGTCTTCACGGAAGACGGGTGGTTTCGCACCGGCGATCTCGGAGCGTTCGACAAAGACGGCTATCTCTACATTCGAGGGCGGCTCAAGAACATGATCCTGGGTCCGAGCGGTGAGAATATCTATCCCGAGGACATTGAATCCGCCATTAACCAGAACGAGCTCGTGGTTGAGTCGCTGGTGTTCCAATGGAAAGGTCAGCTTGTTGCGCGCGTGCACGTAAACTTCGACAAACTGCGCGAGCATCTCGGGCTGAGTGAGGAAAACGTCGCCGCGATTCAGAAGCGGGCCGATGAGATTCTCGACGGTTTGCGCAAGCAGGTGAATCAACAGCTCGGGCAGTTCGCCCGTCTCAGTCGCATGATCCTTGAGTGGGAGCCGTTCGAGAAGACTCCAACACAGAAGATCAAGCGCTTCCTGTACACGCACCTGGGCCCGCGTAATAAAAAAGAGAACTGAGTATCCGCGCAAGGTTCTCGGAGCGGGGTTCCCGGAGCGGGGCCCGAATGTTGGGCGTGCATCGAGGCGTGCATCGATCTCTTGTAATGCGGCGGTGATCTGTGCGTTGCTAATTCGAGCGGTGTCGATCGGCCGTCGGCTTGCGCATCGGAAATAGTTCTAATAATATTGAATCACTCTGCGACAACGCAAACACAGGAGATACGACAGAATGAGCGAACGAGCGAAACCGATAGTGCTGATCGTCCGTGACGGTTGGGGGCGCAATCCCAACCCGGAGCACGACGCGTATAACGCCGTCAAGATAGCAAACACGCCGTGCAACGACCGTTTGCTGGCCGAGTATCCGTGGACCACAATTCACACCTCCGGCGAAGACGTGGGGCTTCCCGAAGGTACCATGGGAAACTCCGAAGTTGGGCATCAGAATCTCGGGGCCGGGCGTATCGTCAACCAAGACTCGGTGCGGATCACGAAAGCAATCCGCTCGGGGGAGTTCTTCGAGAACGAGGCGCTGCTCGCCGGTGTGGAGCGCGCGAAACGCAACGACGGTTGGGTACATCTCATGGGACTCGCATCGGACGCCGGCGTCCATTCGTTGCTCGGACACCTGTTCGGATGTCTGGAACTCTGCAAGCGTAACGGGCTCGAGAAGGTGGCGGTGCATCTGTTCACCGACGGTCGAGATACCGGCCCGTACACCGGCATAGAGTTCGTTCGGCGTATCGAGGATAAGATGGCCGAGATCGGGGTGGGGCGCGTTGCCTCGGTTGCCGGCCGTTACTACGCGATGGACCGCGACAACCGGTGGGAGCGCGTGAAGCTTGCCTACGACGTGCTGACCGGTCGCGCCGGCGAGGTCGAGACCTTTGCGAGCGCAACCGAGGCGCTTCAGGCCTACTACGACAACCCCACAAACGACAGCCAGAACGGTGATGAGTTCATCACACCGCGCTGCGTGGGCTCAGACTGGCGTGAGACGCGGATGAGCGACGGTGACACCGCGATCTTCTTCAACTATCGCGGCGACCGCCCGCGCGAAATCGTGCGCGCGTTCGCGATGCCGGAGTTCTACGGCAAGGTTAAGCCTTCGCCCGACACCGGCGAGCGCGGTTTCGACCGCGGCCCGAAGCTGGACCTCTACTGGGTGACGATGACCGCGTACGAAGAGGAACTCAATTCGTTGGTGGACGTTGCATTTCGGAAACCGCCGAAGATGAAGAACATCGCCGGTGAGTACTTGAGCTCGAACGGCCTGAGACAGTTTCGCTGTGCCGAGACCGAGAAGTTTCCACACGTGACGTTCTTCTTCAACGATTATCGCGACGAGGCGTTTGAAGGTGAGGGGCGCGAGATGCCGCAGTCGCCGCAGGTCGGCACCTACGATCTCAAACCCGAGATGAGCGCCGAGCAGGTTCGCGACGTGGTGCTCTCGCGCATCAAGGCCGCCGATTGCGAGGACTTCATTTTGGTGAACTTCGCAAACGGTGATATGGTGGGCCACACCGGTAAGCTGGACGCCGCGATCAAAGCCTGCGAGGCGGTAGACGCCTGCGTGGAACGGATCGTGGAGGCTACGCTCGCGCGCGGCGGTAAGCTGATCGTTACCGCAGATCACGGAAACTCAGAGCAGCTCTGGGACTCAACGAACAACAGCGCGCATACCGCCCACACACTCTATGACGTAGACTGCATCATCGTGGACCCCGAGCGCACCACGCACGCAAGCGGTAGTCTCGAGACACCCTCCAAGGCGCTACGGTCCGACGGTCGGCTCGCCGATGTTTTCCCGACGGTGCTGGATCTCATGAACCTCGAAAAGCCGTCCGAGATGACCGGCGAGTCGTTACTTCGCGCCTAGACGCCTAAGCGCCTAAAGGAGGCGCACGCGCTCAAGCATACGCGCTCAAGCGCCGCCTCGGGCGCACCGCCCCTTTGGACGCGCTGCCGCCCTTTAGGGAAGGTAGCCGTTTTCCGGTACCAGGTGATTGCGCCCCAAGGCGTCCGCCGCGTGGGCGATGAGCTCGCGCGGCAGCCGGTTCCCGGAGATCGTAAGCGGCGGCTTTAGCGTTGTAGCACGCTCGGTCCCGTAGGCGAAGACGTGGTCGATGGCGCGGTTGGCGTTCGAGAACGGGTTGCCGTACGGTAGTTGAGCTGCGGCGCCGAACAGCTCTTCCGCGACCGCCGATACGCGAGCCGAGATAGACTCGGCTGCGGCACGCCGGCCGGCCTTGAGCTCGGCGAGCATCTCGGCAAACATCGGGGCGAAACAGTTCATCGTCGAGAGCAGGAATCCGTCGTACGGCCCATCGGCGGCGCGGTGCCAGGACGCATACTCCAGCTCGGCGCCGCGCACGAGAAACAGATTTCCGTAGTCCTGATCTCCGTCTTGCTCGGCGAGCGCTACACGGTCGCCGCCGCTGGTATCCTTAAACAGGTAGAAGTTGGGGTGCTCGGCCGCTAAGCCTGCGATCGATGCGGGCGTCACCTCGTTCTCGGTTATCTGCGGCAGTTGATAGAACGCGACCGGCAGACCGAGTTCGGCCACCGCGGCGAGCTCGGCGTGAATCTGCCGTTCGGTGAGCGTCGCGCCGCGGGGAGGCGTCACGGTGAACCCGCAGACGCGCCGCTCGGCGAGTGCGCGTGCGCAAGCGCGCGGGTCATCCGGCGTGCGTCCGCCGAGCAGCTCGCTCGTCATCTCGAGCATCGCTTCGCGTGCGGCGCCGGGCTCGGTGCGCAACACCCCGATCATGATCCACAGCTCGAGCTCCTCCGCGATCTCGAGTAACGCGTGTACGAGCTCACGTTGTAGGCCCGCCGACATCTCCCACCCGTCTCCGGTTGAGCCCGGGGCGAGGAAGGCTTTCACAAACGGCGACAGGTGCGCGAGATGCGCCTTGATACGCGTGAGATCAGGTGTCGCGTTCTCGTCGCGGTAATGCGTAAGCAACGGACACCAGAGCTCCGGCAGACCTTGCGGGAAAACTGCTCGAATGATCTGCGCTCGTTCAGCGGTAACAGCAGATTCGGTCATGCTAATCCTCCTCCTTTTCCTTCGATACGACCCGGACGGCCTCAGCGCTGAGCGCCAACTTGAGTTCCATGATGCCGTGTTTGTCTAGATTGGTGAAGATCGCGCTGTGCGCGCGGTCGGGGACGTCGGAACTCGGGTGCGACAGTACATATACGTTGGTGCCCGAAATTTCTTCTCGGTCGCGGTTGTCGTCTAAAGGCGTTACTCTGAGTAGCAGCTCGTCGGCCGCCGGAAACTCAAAGAGGTGCGTGTCTTCTATGCGCGTGTACTCAACCGTATCGAGATCGCGGTGCGTCCTGCGTGAAGCTCTTCCGGTCTTCTTGCCGTCGCTGCCTTCGAGAACGGCATCGCGAGCTTGCTCCACGATTACAAGCGTACGTTCCTCGCTCCGCAATCGTTCGCGCCGCCGGTCGATGAACTCGTTCAGGGTTGCCGCATCGTGTTCGTACTCCGGCAGTACCTCTACGAAGAACAGGTGCTCGGCGTGTTCGTACACTCGCAAAGGGGTATCGACCCAGCGGACCCGCTGCTCGTCGTACTCCTCGCCCAGCCGGATCGAGATCCGCTCGGCGGCCTCGCTGAAGATGTTTTCATTGTGCTCATCGCCCCAGTTGTTGGCCGCGATCAAGGTGACCTGTTGACTCTTGGGGTCGGCTATGAAGCCGTAGGCGAGCAAAGAGTGGTGTCGCTCCGGCGCGACATAGCCGAATGCTGCCGGGCGGCCGTCGGCTATTTCATCGAGTATGCGCTTGACCTCACGCTCGAGCTCTTCCACGGACTGGCTCGCCTCCAGGTCGTAGCCGCGCGTAACGAACTGGTCGAACATAATGTCGTTCTGGAGGTGGTTCATCTCGTTCTGCACCGACGAGACCGGTTCACGGACCGCATAGACGCTGTCGTAGTAACTCGGCAAGAGATCAGGGTTGCTGATGTAGCGCAGTTTTGACCCACTGAAGGCGTAACAGCGCCCGATGCGGCCGCCGAACAAACGGTACGCGAACTCGAGTAGGATCACTTCGTCTTCCGGTTGTAGCGCACCAAAGCGTTCCTGCGCCCACGGAAACAACACGCTTGAGTACGGGCGCACCGAGCCGTGGGGACTCCGCGCGTTTGTGAACCGAAAGTTATCGCGACCCCATTTGAACTCGGAGAAACCGAGTACGAGTTCGCGCCTGCAGCTGCCGCGTTCGGTCTCGACCGTGAGCTCGAGGTCATGTACGCCCACCTCCCGAAACGGGGCAAGCGTTAACTCAAATCGCTCGGAATCACCGACCTCAAAACGCGCCGAGCTGTGATCGGACTCGATCGTAACGCGCTCCACGACGGTCTCGGGGTCGGAGCCTGTGAGCTCGAGCAGCAGCGGTGTTCCACTACGCGAGCGCAGTTCGATCTCGAGACCGGGCGCGTACTCCTCACACCACTCGGTAAGCTCGAGCCCGTGTGCTTCAGACGGGTTGGATATCGTCGCCGGTAGAAGCGCCCCGGCTAACAGCACCAGGAGCGCTCGCCGGTGCCGGAGCACTCGCCGGCGCAAAGGCGTTTCCACGCCGCACTTCTCCTGTGTGTCGATCATCTTACTCTTCATACTCCGTAAGTATAGCAGCGAACGCAACGAGGTGCATTCCGGATACACGCCGGTCTGCCGCCGTGGTATATTTACTGATAATAGCGCGAGTATCACGACCGCACGCCAGACATCGCTACCGCGGCGCGGTCGGGCTGGCTGTGACGCGTGCCCTGGAGGAGATATCTCGACCGAGCAGTCGCAGATCCGACAAAAGAAATCTCCGCTACTCAAGGTTTTGGTGTATCTTGCCGCAGCACTGTTTGCGGTGCCGGTGCTCGCGCTGTGGCTCGCGTCGTTGCCGATGGTGCAGCAACGGATCGGAGAGTATGCCGCGTCCTGGGTGGCGGAGCGAACCGGTACCGAGATTGAGTTTGGCCGCGTCGGCGTGGGGATTGCCGCCGGCGGGCGTGCCGGCATCGGCCGGCTCGAGGTGGTGCTGACCGACGCGCACATAATTGATTCAGCCGGGGCGAAGGTGTGGCACAGCGATTATTTCTCGGCGAGTCTATGGTGGCCGGCGCTGATTGTTCAACGAGTCGTGATACCGCGGATCACACTCCACGGTGCGGCCGGGCATCTCTATCGCATGCCCGAGAGCGGCGATCTGAACATAGACGCGTTCGCCGATCTCGTTTCGCCGCGCGCGCGAGAGAAGCGAGGCGAGCGTCCGCAGACTCGGTGGCGGGTTGAGATCGGCGTTGCGAGCTTCGAAAACTCCGAGTTTGTTCTGGGTGACCTTCGTCGCGGCGTGGATAGCGGCGAAAACGACGGCCACCGAGCTCCGAGCGCGCCGTCGGTAGACCGGTGGGCGTTTCAAGAGGTGTCCGGAACGCTGCGCGAGCTGCTCGTGGCGGAAAACGCTGTCGGCGCGGATCTCGCCGACTTATCATTCGTGCTTGAGGACCGCGTGCAGGGCATAGAGCTGCCGCGCGCAGAGATTGCGCTCGACGTTGTAGCCGGGCGGGGGGCGGTGCGGCTCAACGATCTTTCGGTCACGGTCGGCGGGAGTAGTGTGGCCGGCGAGTTCGCGCTTGAGGCGGCTTCATGGGCTGCGGTCGGCGAGCGGCCCGAGCTGCTCGAGATCGACGCCGATCTGCAGGAGTTCCGCTTGAGTCGAGCCGAGGTGCTGAGTCTGCTGCCCGAGGATCACGGCGTACGTCGGCACCTCGAGCTCGAGGCGCCGGCCGGGCAACGCGAGCCGCTCGTAAGCGCCCGGGCGCAGATTCACGGCAGTGTGGGCGCCCTTGAGATACCGCGGCTCGAGGTCGAGCTCGGTGAAGCCACTCGGCTGCGTGCGACCGGGAGCCTGGGGCATCTGCACACGTGGCGTGGCGGCGAGGAGTTGCGGGCAAAGCTCTCGGTGCAGGAACTGGTACTCGCGCGCGAAGATCTCGAGATACTGCGCACCGCCCCGGCGGGGCTGCAGCGCGCATTACCGGCAACCCAGACGCTTACCGGCGAGGTAGAGCTCGAGGGTCGCGAGGCCTCGCTCGCTATGGTCTCAAGCAGCGAGTACGGCGAGCTCTCGATGAGCGCGGCGGCGCGGCTGCCGTGGCCTCATCGACTGGAGGACGACGACGGGCGAGGGGCCGCGGCGCGGCCGGAGGCGCCGAACTACCGCGTGGCGCTCGAGACCGAACGATTCGCGGTCGGCCGTCTGCTGCCGGAGGAAACGCCGCTCGGCGAGCTTTCCATGAGCGCAGAGGTGACCGGCCGCGGCTTCACCCGCGAAGAGCTTCAGGCTGAGCTCGCTGTTGAGATCCCGTGGGCCGAGTTGAACGGGGTGAGAGTATCGGCGCTCTCGGCCGAGGCGCAGCTTGATGCAAACAGCATCGCGGCGGAGGTGACGGCGGCGGATCCTCGGCTCACCGCAAACGGGCGGGGCACCGTTTCTCTGGAGGCGGGCGAGCCTGCGTATCGCGCAGCGCTGCTGCTCGAGCGCGCCGATCTCGGGAGGCTTGGTTTGCTGCCGCATAACATCCGAGTCGCCGGGGAGCTTCGGGTCGACGCTCGGGGAAGGTCGCTTGATACGCTCACGGGTTTGTTTGAGCTCCGCGATTTTCGCGCACAACGGGGAGACCGCGTTGCCTCGGTCTCGAGCGTCGAGCTGCGGGCACGAAACCGTCCCGACTACACGCAGATATCGCTTTCTTCGGAGATCGCAAGCGGCGTCTTCTCGTCGACCGTCCCGCTCGGAGAACTGCCTGAGGTTGTTCGTGGCCACGTGCGCCGGTACTTTCGGATGCCCGATACGGTTGTACCGGTGCAACCGGATCACCGCTTCGTGCTGCTCGCCGAAGCCACAGATTTGCAGCCGCTGCTTTCGGGATTTCTGCCTGAGCTGTATGCGCTGTCGCCCGGCCGGGTTCGGCTCGAGTTCAACGGCGAGACCAACACCTTCCACGCGGCTGCACGCCTCGAGGAGCTGCGCTACGGACGCTACGAGCTCGAGGGGTTTAGCGCAGACGCGTCGAGCGACGCAGGGGGCCTTTCATATCGGGTGGGGTCGGAGCGTATCGCGGCCGGCGCCTTCGAAACGCGCAATCCTTTGATTCAAGGTTCGGCGTTTGCGAACCGATTGGAGACCCGTTTTGCGCTGCAAGACGCCGCTGAGCGTCCGCTGGTTGCGTTCGGCACCGTGATAGAGAGCGAGGAGCGTGCGCTCGTCGCGCGTTTTCTCTCGGATGAAGCCTTGATCGACGGTGAGGTTTGGCAGGTGCCGGCGGACCACGAGGTTCGGATCGAACGTGATCGGATCACGGTACACAATCTGCGCTTGGGTACCGGTGAGCAATGGATCACCGCACGCACGCGCCTAGAACCCGACGGGAGCGAGCCGCTCGTGGTGGAGCTTTCGAATATCGCGCTCGCGACGCTGGGCCGTCCGGTCGGGGTTTCGGAGGAACAGCTCAACGGCGTGCTTAACGGCGTAGTAACGTTTCGTTATCGAGAACCGGAGCCGCTGCTTACCGCTGACGTTGTGCTTTCGGCTCTACAGGTGAACGAGATCGATCTCGGTACCGTACAGGCTGAGCTTCATAACCGTGCTCCGGGCCGCTTCGAGGGGGGCTTCACGATCGCTCACGACGAGAACCGGGCTGAGGGCAGCGGGTATTTCGTTCCCGCCACTCGCCGAGGCCGCTTCGGCGCCGAGGTATCACGGCTTGGTCTCGCGTATCTGCAGGCGGCCGCCGGCGGCGAGCTTACCGAGACCGCAGGCTACATGAGCGGCGAGTTCGAGGTGTTTTACGACGGCGGACTCGAAGCGCCGGTGAGCGGCACCGGCGAGCTCGCGTTTTATGACGCGATGGTGGCGCCGCGCGCGCTCAATACCGCGTTCTATGCCGACGGCGAAAGCGTTCGAGTGACCGATCGCGGCGTCTCGTTCGACCGCTTCGGCCTGCAGGATGCACGCGGAAATCGCGCCGAACTCGACGGCTCGGTAGAGGTAGCGCCGTATCACGACTCGCCGCGCTTCGATCTTCGAGTGCGCGCCGATCGTTTTCTCGCGCTCGACACTGAGCCGAGGCACGACGAGCGCTTTTACGGGCAGATCGTGGTCGACAGCGACCTGCGTCTGCACGGCGATCTCGAAGACCCGGTTATAGAGGGCAGCGTAGGGCTACAACGTGGTAGTTCCGTGACATTTGTGATGCCGGAGCGCGCGCCCTCGGTGCACGAAGGCGAGGGGGTTGTACGATTCGTGGATGCTGAAGAGCATTACTCGGTACCGCGCGGGAGCGCTCCGCGCTCGGAGGTGAGCAGAAACGGCGTGCTCGAGACAACATTCGATCGGCTCGACATGAGAGTCAACCTCGAGATCGATCCCGACACCCGGGTCTTGGTGATCGTGGACAGGCAATCGGGAGATCGGCTTACGCTTCGTGGCGGCGGAGCGCTCAGTCTCTCGGTGGCGCCCGGTGGAAACATCACGCTTTCGGGACGCTACGCCATTACCCAAGGGTCATACGATCTCTCGTTCTACAATATCGCGCGCCGGCGCTTCATAATTGAACCGGGGAGCGCCGTGGTCTGGACAGGCGATCCCTACGACGCTGAGCTGAGTATCGACGCGGTCTACAGCGTTCGCACATCGCCGGAGAACTTGTTTGCTGCATACATGCCCGACCAACAGCGTCACGCGTATCGCGGCGAGCTTCCGTTCCGGGTCGTATTGCGGATGCGGGGCCGCCTAAGCGAGCCGGAGATCGCGTTTGAGCTCGATATGCCGCCCGAGGAGCGCGGCGCGCTTGCCGGGGCGGTTTACAATCGCGTGCAGCAGATCAACGAGAGCGAGGCCGAGCGAAATCGCCAGGCGTTTGCGCTGATCGTACTGAACCAGTTCATCGCCGAAGACTTCAGCGGTGTCGATCAAAGCGCGGCGCTGGCTCCGGGAGGACGTTCGAGCGTTGCCCGTGTGCTCACGCAGCAGCTGAACGCCTTGTCGGGTCGCATTCTTCCCGGCACCGACATCCGCTTTGAGGTTGAGTCCTACGAGGAGTTTACCGAGGAGGGGCCGGAGGGTCGAACCGAGGTGTACGTCGACATCACTCAGCGTTTTCTTGAGGACCGCTTGATTGTGCGAGTCGGCGGCGTTGTGGATGTAGAAGGCGAACGGAGGGCGGAAGGCGGCATAGCCGACCTCGCCGGCGATGTGGCGATCGAGTACCTGATCACCGAGGACGGGCGCTATCGGGTGCGGGGATTTCGCAGGACCGGGTACGAAGGGCCGGTGGATGGTACGCTCACCAGCACCGGTGTGGCGCTGCAGTATACGCGCCAGTTTGACCGCGTGCGCGAGTTGTTTCGAAGGCCACGGGAGGACGACGCGCCCGACGGTGAGTCTTGGCTCGATGAGATCGAGTTGCAGCCGATGCGGAAGCATGAGTCGCAGCGATATCCTCGCCGAAGGGAAGGTGGCCGGTAGCGATGCGAATAACTGCTCCAGTGCCGGCGGTTCTGCTGCTTCCGTGGGCCGTGCTGCTCCTCGTTGGTTGCGCCGGTTTGCGCTACGTGCCGGAAGACGAAGAGCTCTATACCGGCGCGGATCTCGAGATTGAATCCGAGAAGCGCGTTCCGAGGCGAAGGCGTTTGGAGTCCGAGCTCGAGGACGGGATTCGGCCTCAGCCCAATACCACTTGGCTCGGGCTGGTTCGCCCGGGGCTCTGGGTTTACGGCGTTACCGGGGACGCCGAGGTCGGGCTGCGAGGACGAGCGAACCGGAGATTCGGCGAGCCGCCGGTGTTGTTTCACGAAGCGTCACCGGAACGAACGGCCGAGACCTTGCGCCGACGGCTCGGCAACAAGGGCTATTTCGACGCCGAGTTGAGCTACGAGATCGAGCGCCGCCGGCGTCGCGCAGGCGTTACCTACCGAGCAACGCTGTTCGAGCCGTTTCGGATCTCGGAGTTTCACGGCCCGCCCGGCGAGACCGTGCTCGAGCGGGCGGTAAACCGTTCGCTCGAGGATACGCTCGTGGAGATCGGTGAGGTGTACTCGCTCGATACGTTGCTGGAGGAGCGCGCGCGCATCGATCGCGCGCTCAAGGAAGACGGGTTTTTCTACTTCAATTCCGACTATCTCGAGTACGTCGCAAGGACCGACGCAAACGAGCGAACCGTCGCCCTCGAGTTGCAGGTGAAACCCGATGCACCGGCGCGGGCGCGCAGGCGCTACCGAGTTGGTGATGTCCTGATCCACGACGGCCGAGGTGCGGATTACGGCGACGGGGAAGACCGAGAGCCGATAGCCGACGGCGTTTACCTTGTGGGCGGGAAGGACGGTAGCCGTTATCGCGCCGAGGTCCTCGCCGACGCAGTTCTGTTACGTTCCGGGGAGCGCTACAGTAGGCGGGCGCATCTCGACAGCATCAGTAGGTTGATAGATCTCGGTGTGTTTCAGGCCGCGAGTATTCGCTACCGTGAGACCGGTGACGGTGAGACGCTCGATGCCGAGGTGTTTCTCACGCCCGCTATGGAGAAATCGCTGCAGGCCGAACTGCGTGCGGTAGTAAAATCGAACGATTATGCCGGGCCCGGTCTGACGGCTTCCTACCTTGATCGTAACCTGTGGGGCGGCGCCGAGCAGTTTGAGCTTCAGTTGCTCTCGAGTTTCGAGACCGAGATCGGCACCGCGGCCTTCACTCTGGATTCGTACGAACTCGGCGCCGAGGCGAGTGTCTCGCTGCCTCGTATCCTTGGACCGCTGCCGATCGGTACCGCACCGTCTCGCACTCTGCCTCGTACGAGGGTGCGCACCGGCTACCGTTCGCTGACGCGCATCGACGCCTACCGACTGGACTCCTTTAACGCGGGGTACTTGTATTCTTGGAGCTCGGACGAGTTCACGAGGCACGAGTGGCGTCCGGTAGACGCGACGATCGTCCGTCCGCGCGATTTCGCTTCCGAGTTTCAGCAACTGCTCGACGACAGCCCCGCGCTGCAACGCGCGTTTGATGAGCAGTTTATCGCGGCAACCGGTTATTTGTACCGCTACGACACGCGACGCGACGATGCCCGCCGGCATCATCGGTATTTCGGCTTTGAACTGGAAAGCGCCGGGAACCTCGTGCACGCCGCGCAGTTGTTGCGCAAGGGAGAAGGGCCGGACAGCGATGACCCGTATACCGTTTTCGGCGTGCCGTATTCGCAGTATCTGCGAGCCGATAGCGACAGCCGGGCCTATGTTGGGGTCACCGAGAACTCAACCCTCGCGATGCGGTTTCTCGCGGGCGCGGGCCGGGCGCTCGGCAACTCCGAGACTATGCCGAGTATTCGGCAGTTCACGGTGGGCGGCACCAACAGCATGCGCGCGTTCGCGGCGCGCAGCATCGGTCCGGGGAGCGTTGCTCGCCCCGACGGCGGAACGTACAGCGAAAGGCTCGGCGATATGCGGCTCGAAGGTAACATCGAGTACCGGTTCCCGCTGTTCGGCTTGTTTCACGGTGCGCTGTTTCTCGATGCGGGAAACATCTGGAATCTCGGCGACGACAAAGACCTGCCCGGCAGCAGATTCGAGCCAGAAAGAGCCGTTGATCAGCTGTATCTCGGAACCGGCGCGGGGTTTCGGCTGACGACGCCGATACTGGTGCTGAGGCTCGATGTGGCGTTTCCGCTCCGGGAGGCCGACCGGCCGTCCTCCGAACGTTGGGTGGTCGACGAGATCGATTTTCGCGATCGCGGGTGGCGCGCCGACAACCTTTCGTTCAACCTGGCGATAGGGTACCCGTTTTAGCTTGTTGCGATCGGTTCTCGCGCCGCAGCCGGGTTGATTGAAGTGTTAGAAAACGGTTAAAAAAGGTATCAGCCTTCAACTCTCTCAACTCTTTCAACACGAGCTGCTTGTGAAACGGTCTTTGGTTCTATTTTTGGTATTTGTGTTCGTCACGTCACCCGTGTTCGGCGAGATCGAAGGTTTCCCGTATCGGCTCGAGCCGCGCCGAGAAGCGTTGCTGATCGCGAGCGGTCTTGGATTCACGATCACCGGGTTTGCTCTCGATCAGTTCTACGAAACCACCACGGCGGCCGAGTATGCCGAGGATACGGGATTCGACAAGGACGAAGTGTTCTATCTCGACCGGCTGCTGATGCGACCTTACTCCGAGATTGGGCAGAATACGGCACATGCGCTGTTCTTCGTCACCCTTCTGACGCCGTTTCCAACTATCGTACATCAAGATTTCGGAACGATGTTCACGATCGGAATGATGTACGGCCAGACCTTGATGCTGTCGTACGGGGTCAAAGAGACCGTGCTGCACGCGTTTCCCCGCTATCGCCCGCAGTCGTATTACGACGACACGCCTTCGGATTTGTTGACGAAGCAGGGTTCGCGCAAGTCGTTCCCGTCCGGGCACGCTGCGCATACCTTCGCAGCCGCCACGTTTGCCACTACGGTGTTCTCACGGATGCACCCAGAGAGTCCGTATCGCTACGCGTTAGCGACCGGTTCTTACGGTCTCGCCGGTACGGTAGCGGCGCTGCGCGTGTATTCCGGCAGGCATTTCCTCACCGACGTTCTCGCCGGGGCGGCGTGGGGTAGTTTCGTGGGCTGGTTTGTACCTCGCTTGCACTTGGTTGAGCGTGAAGAGCGGTCGGTAGGACTCGCGCCGTTAATCACTGCCGAAGGCGCGGGGCTGATGTTGCAGATTCGCAGGTAGGCGGCCGAGCGGCTGCCGGAGACCGCTGCGGTGCTGCGCCGCAGCAGCACCGCGGGTTATGAAGCGCTTGGGGAGAACTGCATCCAGCCGCTGTTTTCTTCGTAGTCCTCGATCACGCGAGGCTGCTCGCTCTGGTGATACGAGTTCAGCCGAGTCACGATCTGGTGTTTGAGTAGCGCCGCGGCGTTCTCGATCAAGTCCGGGCGATACCCGCGGGCGCCGAGGGTGAGCACCATTTCCAGCGAGATAATGCGGCCGAGCGCCTCGCCGAGGGTGACCATTTTGCGCTGCGAGATCGATTCCGATGTCGAGAACTCCAAGGCTGAGCGGCAGTACTCCGCGGCTTGGTGCGTTAGCTCGTCGGCACGCAGATAGCTGTACAGCACGCGGTGTTTGGCTTTCGCCATGGATTTCAGAACCGCCTCCGAGATCTGGTGGTAGAGAATATCGTTGGAGCCTTCGAAGATCTGAAACGGGCGGCTGTCGACAAGCGAACGGCCGACGAGGCGGTCTAACCGGTATCCTTGCGCGCCGAACAGCTGCACCGCCGACTGGGATGTGGATTGCATCATGTCGGTGATAACGCTCTTTACCGCGTTCGCCGGCAGCGCCGCGGAGGAACAGTCGTTTTGAATATCGGCCGCTTCAGTTGCGTAGGCGCACATCGCCGAACAGGTGGTGTAGGCCGCCTGAAGCTCCGCGATGCGGTGTTGAACCTGATCGTAGCTAAGTAGCGACCGGCCGCCGACGGCTCGCGTCCGCACCTGCGCGAGGGCTTCGTCGAGTAATCGTTTGAGAAAGCCCATCGCCATACCGGGAAACTGCAGACGGCTACGGTGTAGCAGGTCGAGCAACATGCGTACCCCGCTTGTTCGCGGTGGAAATCTGCGACCATGCGGAACGGTGGTGTCGATTCGGTTTCGCCCATACGGGATCATATACAGCCCTAGGCTCTCGTAGTACTCCTCTACCTCGATGCCGCCGAGGCTCTTGTCCCAGACAAAGAAACTGATGTTTCGCTCAAGCTCGCCGCTGGGGGTTTGCCCACGGGCGGTGAGGAGCCAATAATCGGCGTGACCGGTAAGGCCCCCCCAGTGTTTGGTGCCGCGCAAGCGGTAGCCCTCGGAGGTGTCGGCGAAGCGCGTCTGCATCTGGAGCGCGTCGGAGCCGAAATCGGGCTCGGTGATCATGAGTCCACCGAGTGTCTTGTCTGTAATGAAGCGCTCAAAGACTTCGCCTTGTACCGCTTCCTCGGCGTGGCGTGATACCGGCTGGAGAAAGAGCGCACCGTTAATGCCCATCGTAAGCGACAACGCGAGCGACTCGTAGGAACACGTCTCGAGCATCGCCAGCGACTCGGCAACATTCTGACCGCGGCCGCCGAAACGCGTCGGGATGAAGACCGATAGCGGGTTTACCGCGAGTACCTCATTGAGAAAATCGCGCGGCATGCCGCGGCGCGTCGCGCGCCAGTCGGGGTAGTGCGTAGCGAGCGCCGAGCGAATGTGCTCTTGCAAGCTCGTGATGAACTGCGCGGTGGAAGATTCGGAGGCGGGCGTCATGAGAAGACCTCAACTGCTGATAGAGTAACGCTGTGCCGGACCAACTGTCTCGTGCAACGCGAGAATAGGGTACCTTATCAAAAGCGTAATGTCGAGGGGCCGACCGGCGCGTGCCGACCGGCGCGGGTCGACCGGCGCGGGTCGACCGGCGTGTCGGCAGTTCCCGGTCGGCAGGGCGTCAAATGCTGCGTTTTATCGCGTACACCGCTAGGCGGTCGGCGACCGCTTCCGCGTCGTCGGCGATCAGTGAGATGCGTTCGGCGAAGTAACGCATATGAACGCGCTTGCTGAACTCTTTGACGCCTTCATGTTCGAATGCCTTGCGCTTGATACGCTCCTCCACCTCGTCGGCTTGGTGTTCCCAGTAGTGAACCTTCTCAACATGCTCGGTAACGCGGTGCAGTTCACGGAAGAAGGCACGTACCGCGAGCGTTACCTCGGCGGCGGTCTTCAAGCACAGCTCCATCAGTTCTTGGAAGTCGTCCTTTAGAATCGGGAAGATCTCGGGTTTCTCGATACTGAAGTGGCTCGAGACGTCTTTCGTCCTGTCGGTGACGTTGTCGAGCGTCTCGAGCAACGCCAGCACGTCGCCGCGGGAGTCCGGAATCAGCATCTCGGCGTACAATTTGTGTTTGATTTCGCGTCGAAGGTTGTCGGCCTCGCGCTCGGTCTGATCTATCTCGTTGCGTTGGAGCTCGAAGGATTCAAACTTACCGTTTAGGTATTTCTTGACCGCGTCATCGAGCAGCAGCACGCTCTGCTCAACGAGGCTGAGATAGCGATCGATGTTGAGTTCCAGTGTCTTGGCCTTCGCTCCGAGTAATCCGGTTGCGGTGTCTTTCTGCTGCTTGTCTTGTTTCATGCTTTGCTCCTCGCCCGATCTTGATCCTTTCTATACACATGAGTGTTTGCGGTTGCCGGCTGTGGTCTGTTGCGGGGCCGTTCGGCGTGCGCCGAGTAGCAACGACGGCAGCCACCCCGGGGCTCCCGAAAAAAAAACTATACGCGTGTAATCCAAGCTCTCAATCTTCGGCCGCACCCGCGATTATGTCAAGTAGATCTGAAGTAGATCTGAACCCGCGCATCACCTGCATGCCGGGGTGCTCAAGCGTTGCCTGTCTCGGCGCCTCGTTTCAGCGCAAAGGCCGAGATCGGTGGCCCAACGATCTCTTTGATCAGAACTGCGAGAAGTGTGATAGTGACGAGTTGCACGAGTGCCGCCGCAAGTGGCGCGGGAAGCGTGTCGAGAATAGGCGCGTCTTCCAGCACCAGCACTAATCCGAGTACTACCCCGGCCTGCGGGACTAAGCAGAGCGGCATGTACTTGCGGATCTCGGAGGTTGTGCTGCATAACCGAGAAGCCGCGCTGGTTCCTAAATACGAGCCCGCGATTCGCGCCGCCACATAGACGCTGCCGTACAACAACACCGCGGCATCCGTTACAACCGCCGGGTCCAGCTTTGCGCCGGCGAGTACAAAGAATACGGCGTACAGTGGTGGCGACCAAGAGCGAATGGTCTGCATCACCCCCAGAGGATTTTGCGCGAGGTTGATATAGACCACTCCGAGCGTCATATTGCTGAGTAGCGTCGAAAAGTCGTAGGCCAGCGCCAGCGAGGTAACGAAGAGCAGTATCGCGATCGTAAAGATAATGCTGCGGTTCCCGGGAGCGAAGCGGCGCGTCGAGAAGTACAAAACACCCCCCCCGGCCGCTCCGGTCAGCACGCTCAGCCCAACGTCGGACAACGCTCTCGTAATCGTGGCGGCTAACGGCAGTTGAGCGCCGCCTTCCACCCGTGCAATCACCGGAAGGAACGCGAGCACAACCCCGAACGCGGTGATCGTAACCGCGGTGGCGAGCGCCACCACGCCAAATAGGTGGTCGACAAACGGCCCACGTGCTCGTACCGATTCTACAATCGCAACAACGGTGCCGGGTGAGGAGCCGCCTGCGAGCACCCCCATGAGTAACGCAACGGAAAACGGTAGGCCGAGAACCGCCAACGCTGCAGTGACGAGTAGTAACCCGCCAAGAATGTGGCCGGCGGTGAGAAGCACCACACTACGTCCCACGCGGACGAGCGTGCTGCGTAACACGTTCGTTCCAACCGTGAACGCAATGATCGCGAGCGCCAACTCGGTCAGAAGCTGGAGGTCGGCTTTTACCTGCTGTTGAATCACCCCGCCAAGGTGTGGACCGGCAATGAGGCCCGCGATGATGAAACCGGTGATCTCAGGCAGGCCGACCTTCTGTGCAACGCGGCCGAGTAAGTAACCGGATAGCAGGATGAAACCCACCGCAAAGAGGTGATTCCCGAGCAGCGGATAAACCAGGGGTTCGATGAAGTGATCCATAGCGGATCGAGTATGCTCGAGCATATGCTCTTGGTATAGTCTTAGTCCCATACGTGTCCCAGGCGCGCGAGCGGTCTCCGTCCTGCAATCATGTTCGCAACGATGCGCCCACACAGCACCGCCGAGATAACTCCGCCCGGCCAGAGCGCGTAATGGCCGCAGGCGTAGAGATTACGAAGCGGGGTGCGGATGAGGTTAAGCGCTGGGAAGCGAAACACCGGTGAGACGGTATCCTGGTAACACCAACCACCGCTTGAACCTTCCGAGTTGCAGGTGAAGCGGTTAAGCGACAACGGAGTGCCGACCTCCATGTACTCGATGCGTTCTCGCAGTCTCGGGATCAGGTTCTCGGCGAGCGTCGCCATCTCGAGCCCCACGTTCCGTTTGAGCTCGCGGTACTGCTCGGTGCGCGGCGTTCCGTACCCGCCGTTGTCCCAGAAGTTCTGCCACTGCGCCGAGCTGTAGGTTTGAATCGTGAGCGCCGATTTTCCTTCCGGAGCCGAAGGGCTCTCGATGCCGAAGTGATTAAGCGCGAGCCACATGCGGCTGTGCACGTCGCGCGGAGAGCCGGCGTCGGGGAAGATGACGTCGTAGTTCGGGAAGTAAAACGGGTGCTGGGCCCCGCCGAGGGTGTTGCTGAGCTCGGCATCCGGTATATCGAGCCCGAGGTACACGCTCACCAACGCCTCGGTGAGACGTGCGTTTCGAAGCTTGTTCACGAGCTTAGGCTTGAACTGCTCCGGACCCACGATCTGCTCCACCAACCTGCGATAGTCGCCGGCGTATACGAACTGTTCGGCCGAGATCTCGGTGCCGTCCGCGGTTACCGCAACTGCGGCGCGCTGCGCGCCGGAGCCGTCCGGTCGAATGCGCGTCACGGTGGTGTTGTAGCGGACCTCGCCGCCGGCTTCGCTGTAGCGCTCCATCAGCTTGCGGTGCAGCGCCTGCATCCCTCCAACCGGGTACCAGTAGTCCTGCGACCACAGCTGCCAGAAGCCCGCAAAAAACAGGTACGGCATCTTGTAGTACCCAATGGTGGTGAGCCAGTTGCGGAGCTGCGCGTCCTGGATGACGCGGCAGGCGGTCTCGCGGTAGCGAAAGGTGCTCCAGCGCTTGAGTCGCGCGAGGCGCGGAAGCATCTTCAGGACACGAGACGGGCGCAGATCGTGCAGCAGCGGGAACTCCCAGGGCGTGCAGACCGACTGCAGAAAACGCGCCACCTCGCGCACCTCCGCAAAAAGCGGTGTAATGCCCGGTTCGCTCGGAAACGCCGCACGTAAAGCCTCCTCCACGCTGTCGATCCCGTCGATGGAGAAATCAAAATCTGCGCTAACCATGCGGTAGCGCGCCTTGACCCAGTCCAGCGTGTCGTAGACCCCGAGATCCTGCAGGATCGGAAACACAATGCCGAGACTCTCAAACGACTGATCGCCGCCGTCGAAATAGAACCCCTTGCGGCCGAACCCAGACATGTTGCCGCCGCTCTGGTGGTTCTGCTCGAGCAGTACCACGCGCTTTCCCTCGCGCGCGAGGTAGTTGGCGCATACCTCACCTGCGATGCCGGCTCCGATCACCGCCACATCGTAATCCGCCACGCTGTCCTCCTAACTGTTCCCTCGACAGGCTACCGTTTGTTGCGGGGCGAGGCAAGGGTTCATCGAGGTGCAGTGTCGAAGAATCTCGGAAGTCTTGGCAAGAGCCGGTCGGAGTTTGCAGTTTGCATAGCACGCTTATTCAAATTGAATAGTCATGCGATCTGCATAATGCCGGTCGCGGCACCGTAGGGCGGCCGCGAGGAACTCGAGCGGGCGGGGTGTCTGCCGGTGAGTGGTCCCTACGCCTTTGCCGGTTGGGGGCTCCATAAATCCCTTCTCAGAAGATATTTAGAGCAGAACGTAGATGCATCAGTGTGCCGACGGGACGGTTTGGTCGGTGCGGAACGAGTTGACTCTTCTATACGCGCTGTGGCTTGTGTGGCACAGAACTTGCTGCGGTGCCCCTGAGGACGTTGCTATGGATGTGAATCAAAATTTGACAAATGCCGATGGTTTTTATAGACTTCTGTCCGGTTCGGATAACAAAAAATCGTGCGTGCCACACGTCGATATCGCCTTCAACAGTTATAGAAGGAGCTCAAAAATGACCGCGAAAACCGCTACTCGAGGAGCGAAGCCTTTCGCTCGCTACGCGCTGATTGCCGCCATCGGGGTGATAGCCCTCATCGCCGCCGGGTGTTCAAATCCGTTCGGAGGCTCGGACGGTTCGGACGGCGGTAACGCCGACGGCTCG
Source organism: Spirochaetales bacterium (assembly GCA_007126415.1). GTDB lineage: Bacteria > Spirochaetota > Spirochaetia > DSM-27196 > SLAA01 > B1Sed10-166. The sequence goes on along the minus strand of SLBH01000219.1, from coordinate 7,723 downwards.
GCTACCGGTAGCGTGAGCGTCACCGGCGTACAGCCCGATGGCGAAGGCCTCAGCGCTCAAACAGTGTTCCCGGAGTTCTCGCTGACCGAGGTTATGCATTACCGCGTGGAGCTCACGAACAATTCCGAAGCGCCCGAGCCGGATGCGCAGGTTGTTGACGCGGTGGACGGGCAGCCGGACGGCGCCGAGTTTCTGGACTTGGTTCCGGACACCTGGACCGTAACGATTGAAGGGTTCGGTGATCCGGGCGGCGGGGAACCGACCGACGGTCCAAAGCTGGTGCGCGGCGAAAGCTCGGTTGTGGTTGAGCGTGGGCAGATTACGAGCGTGGAGGTCGGCGTAGAGTTGTTGGACGCCGAGGCGGCGGGTGACGATCACGGCAGCATCAGGTTCACGCTGACCTGGCCCGAGAGCGTCGGTACCGAGTATCAAGACACAGCAGACTTCATTGAGAACTATGAGATAACGCTCGCTGACGCTGATGACAGCGAGACGACTTTCGCGGTTGATCCTACTGAACACGAGGTGTTGTTCAACGTGGATGAACAAGTACTCACGATTGAGCGAGAGCTGCCGGCAGGCCGGTACTTCCTGACCGCTACCTTGAACTCCAACAAACCGGACCCGTACCAGATTGTGGCCCGATACGACGAGCTGTGGTACGTGTACGCCAACGTTGAAACCCAGAACTCAGTGGAACTGACCGAACATCAGTTTTCTTTCGGGGGCGGAGCTACCTTCACCGTCACGATTGAGGATTTTGAAGACCTCGAGCAGTTTTTCGAGGGAGCTGCGGACTCGAGCGTTGCGGCCGGATCTGAGTTTGCGCTGAACGCCGCATGGGATTCGTTCGCCGACGATGCGATCCTCAGATGGAGGATTGAAGGCGAGTATGTCGAAGACGGCGAGCAACTCGACGGACTGGGTTCGATCACGATTGACGGCGATACGCTCAGTTTTACGCCGCAAGAAGACGCGGCCGGGCGTACGATTGTTGTGACCCTGGTAGTAGAACTCGACGGTATGCTGTATTCCGGCGCGCATAGCGTTACGATTGAGCCCGCGACGGAACAATAGGGTGGAGCGTTTCAACGGGAGAACGGTTATGCGTAATCGCAATTTAACGCAACGTATATGGATTGGCGCTGCGGGTATGTTTGCTGTGCTCGTGTTTGTGGGGTGCAGCAGCCCGTTCGGTGCCGAGACGGGTGATGAGACCGCTCGTACGTTATCCGGCGGCGGCGTTGAGGTCTCAACCGCGCAAGACGACGGTATCGGAGCGCTCACCGTTTTCCCGGAGTTGGACCGCAGCACCATCGACTCCTATCACGTGTTTCTGGTCGACGGCCCTGAAGGTGCCACGCAGCCGGATCCACTGGAGGTGACTCCTGCTGCTGAAGGCGAGTTTCCCGAAGGTGTGCGATTTGTCGATGTAGTGCCTGGAAACTGGACTGTCGAGATCGATGCGCGGGATGCTGAAAGCGAGATACTGTTGCGCGGCGAGGACGAAATTTCGGTCACTGCCGGTAGCTTTACCCCGGCGAATGTCACGCTCCGGTATCTCGGCAGCGGTGAAGGCGCTTACGAGGTGAGCGTTGAGTGGTCGGCAAGTAACGCGGTAGAGCACGCCGAGTACCGTACCGTGGTAGAAACCGGAGACGAGCCTACCGACGGAAGCAACGGCGTCTGGCAGGACGCTGAGATCGAAAGCGGCAGCGGTAACGTACAGTCGATCACGGTCGCCGAGAATCCGCGTAACGCGGGCTCGTTCTGGTTGACCGTCAGGCTCGACGGCGACGTAGTGGTCGATGAGCTCGTATACGTGTACAAGAATATTACCACGCGTCATGCGATTAGTTTCTTGCTTGATAACGAAAAGGCAACTCAGCAAGTTGTTGAGACGGTTGAACAGGTGGTGGAAGACGCCATCAACGAGGACCCCGATGATCCCGACTGGACGTCGGACGAGGGCGAGTTCGGGCATCTTGCGAACGGAGCAGGCGCAATTGAGTTTCCGGCGTTTGACCAGTTTGCCGTGGTGAAGCTGATCGTGCGGTTGGATAGTTCGAATACCGAACCTCGCAGAGTCACGGTTAGTGAGCTTGACGGCGAGGGTGAAATAGAGTTCGGAGACGGCACACCACAACCTGAGGTCGATGTGTTCTACGTGAGCGACGAGTTCACGCGGATAGCGTTCGGGGTGCCGGCAGATACCGAGTTTTCGATCGAGTTCGCGGGCGGCGGCACAAACTGGACCTTCGGCGATTTCGAGGTCGACCTCTCGTACACCGACGATACGGATTTCGATTCCGTGAATGTGTTTGAAGGCGACGACGGAGACGCTTACGAAGACTTGATCTGGGGCGGGGTGCTTGGTGAAGAAAACTGAGACGGCTCGTGAGGTCAGGGGAGCTATCATGCGTGCAGTAAGAACGCTCTCACACGGAGAGAATCCTTTGTTGGCCAAACCGGCGATAACGCGAGCCGTAGTTTTGATCGCCGGCGCGCTGCTCCTCTTCTCGTGTTCGAATCCGTTCGGATCCTCCTCCGGGGGAGGGAGTAGCGGTGGTTCTGAGGGTTCCTCGGAGCCGGATACCGGTGCCGGACACATTGAGGTTGAGCTTGATCTGCAGGAAGACCTTGCTTTGTTCGACGGCGAGCCTGAGAACGAAGTGAAGCTCGGTGAGAGTTTTGCTGTCAGCAGCGTCGGTTTCGGCGAAACAGTCGCTTATCGCTGGCGGGTAAACGGCGATCCGGCCGATAGTGTTCCAGGCGTAGCAATCGAGTTGCTGGAGAGCGAAGACGAGAATAGATCAGAACTAACGATCGACACCGAGGAAGCATCCTTCTCGGTCGGGACCTCAGTGCTCATTGTACTCGAGGTGACCATAGACGGTGATCTGTATTCGGGGTCCCATTCGCTCACCGTGACGCAGCCGTAACGGGACATTCCCCGCTGGCTTCAGCGAATAGCGCGGTAGATGTAATTCGGTTGAACGTGCTCAACGGTTGGGTCGTCGGCAAGCTGCCGTGCAACCTCGGGTAATGCACGCTCAGACGGTACCCGAGCGACCCCGAGTTTGCCACGCATCCGAAGCGATTCCAGATTATGAACCCGCGCCAACTCGGACGCCCTCCGCTCTCGGCGTCGCTGGGCTGTTGGGCCGGTTTCTCGGTCTTCACGAAAACGTACGAGTAAGGTATTGGCTTCGTACTCGGCGTTCTCCCAATCTATCTCGCTTGACTCGGTGCTCCCGCTACCACCGCTCTGTGTGGTCAACGCCGCGGAGCTTGTTCCGGTGCCCCAGCCTTCGGTCTCATGGTGGGTAAGCAGCGTACGCAACGCCGCCTCGGCGTCTATCAGGCCCCACCCATACTCCTCGGTGTGCCCCTCGGCCCCGTCCACCAGTTTGGCGGAGCGCTTCAAGATCTCGTACACCTCCGCTTGCCTCAACTCCGGCTGGTACGCGTACAACAACCCTACCACGCCGGAAACATGCGGCGCGGCCATTGAGGTGCCGGCCGACCCCGCGTATTGGGTATCGCTCCAGGTGCTCCATACCAGTTTGGACTCGGTGCCGCCCGGGGCTGCGAAATCAACCTCCGGCCCAAGGTTGGAGTACTCCGCAAGATCGTTGTAGCTGGTGGTAGCACTCACCGCGATAGTGTTGTCGAAATTAGCGGGGAACCGGACGCTCCCACCGTTGTCGTTGCCGACGGCTGCAATCACGGTGACGCCGGCGTCAACCGCTTGCTGGATGGCTGTGTAGAGTATGCTATCGTGTGCAGTGCCTACGCCGCCCAAGCTGAGATTGATCACTGCTGCAGCGGGGGTTGGTGTAGAAACATCGGCGTCAGTTTCTAATCCCGCTGCGTAAAGCACGCCTTCCGTAATGCTCTCCGTTGAGCCGTTGCCGTCGTCATCGAGAACACGCACAGGCAGCACAGCTATATGGCTGCCTCCTGCGGTTTCGCCTTTCCCGTCCCAGCCGACGCCGGCGACACCGGCTCCGTTATTAGTAACCGAAGCTATGGTTCCCGAGACGTGTGTGCCGTGAGGGTCGTCGTCTGAGTTCAAAGACGGGTCACTATGGTCGTCGGTGTCAAAAAAATTATATCCATCGCCGTCGTCATCGTTACAGTGCGTGATATTCTCGCACAGGTCTTCGTGGGCATGGTACCCGGTATCGAGAACCGCCACGCGTATGGGGTCATCTTGGGGCGTCAAGTCTGCGCCCGCCGGGCCGCCATCGTGTAAGCGTGTGTCGGCCAGAATCGTCCAGGCCTTCGGCATTTGAATATTCCGGTAGTGCCACTGACCGTCGTCTTGTTTATAGAGATCATCATCTGGTTCGGTTAAAACGTCGGCGACGACGAACAGACCGGCGGTGTACGCATCGGGCTCACCGCTACTCTCGGGGAAAACTGCTTTGGCTCGTACGAATGATGTCTCAGATACGGAGATCCCGCCATCCGGATACTCCTCGGAATCGGAGGTCGGTGTCGTGTTGTCGAGCGTGTAGTATATGGCTTCCGGTTCGTACTCAGTATTGATTGGTTCGATCCTGATCGTCAGGTGGTCGTCGGATAGCTCAGTGAAAACTCCGCCGTTCGGTTCCAATGCCAATCTCTCAGGAAGCTCGGCTACCGAACTGGAACTCAAATCAGAAGACCCGAACGGATTCGAGCAGGCGGCGAGCGCGCTCAAGAAGCAGATTGAAGCGGCCACGACGATTGCCCGGTGCACTCGCGTTCCAGGTCTCATAGACGGGAGACGGATGCCGCCATTGTGGTCAAAAACGAGGCTCGGCTTTTCGATGTTGGGTCGCACGGTCGGCATAGTAGATAGTGTAACGTAGTGTCGAAGACCAAACCACTCTTTGCGACCATTTTACCTCACTCTTGCGCCGATTTCGAAGCCGCGGTCCCCGAGCCGTCACAACATCTCGAGCAAGGTGCGGATAGCGCCGAGGTGCCATGCGCCGTGGGCGATCTGGCCGAGTGTGCCGGGGAGTACCATCGGGGCGTCCCATGGGAGCTCCTGCGCGAGCGCTTCGCGTAGCTGATCGTATTGGCTTCGGAGCTCGGCGCGTAGCCGGTCCCACTCAGCCTCGGTTACGCTGCGCGTTGTCCAGCTCGCGTCCCAGTCGGCGTCGGGGTAGGGGTTCTCGCCGCGATACGCTCGATTTGCGAGCGAGAGCGCGAAGCGCAGATGCGCGGTGTGCGCCGCAATCGTGGCGTCGTCGGTGCCGAGCGGCGTGCTCGCCTGTGCGGCCGAGACCTCGCTCAGAGTGCCGAGCACGCCGGTTTCCGGGGCGTTGTCGGCGAACCACGGCATCTCGGGATTCTCCGGGCCGACATAGGCTTCTTGAAGCAACGCAAGCACCGCATCGCGCAGGACTGTAGTGTCGATTGTGGCCATCGAGCGTCTCCTCTATCCTCAGTTGGTTTAGTTGGTTTCCGTTGCGTTTGCTCGGATCACATTCTAGGGTATACTCCCGATTTGTGAGTTCGACAAGGGCAAATCGCCGGGCACGCCGGTGGCGCGTTGTAATCCGGAGCCGGCTAAATCTGAGTGTGTGGCTCGCGCTGGTCTTCTCGTTGTTGGCGGTGCCGGCCGCGCGAGCGGCCGACGCGCAGGCCGCGGCCACGCAGGCGGCCGAAACGCGGGCAGGCGATGCGCGGACAGCCGAGGCGCGGGCAGGTGATGCGCGGGCAACCCAAGCGCGGGTGGTTGACGAGCAGGCCGGCGAGGGGCAGGGGGTGGCGGACGATGCGGCCCCGCGTGGGGCGCCGTCCGGGGCGCCGTCTGGGGCGTTCCGCGGCTACCGCCGGATCGACACCGAACACTTTCGCATTATCTACGAACCGCGTGACCGCGAAAGCGCCGCGGCGATCGCGGAGTACGCCGACGAGACCTACGAACAGCTCGCCGAGTTCCTGGATAATCGCCCGCGGCGGCGCATTCGCGTCTGGGTCAACGGACGAACCGACGCCGCAAACGGGTACTTCATGCCGCTGCCGCCGAACCATATCGCGGTCCATGTCGCGAGCCCCTCGGTGCCCTGGATCGGTGCGCGAACCGAGGATTGGTTGCGCCTCGTGTTTGTGCACGAGCTCGCGCATCATCTGCATTTCATGTACGAAGGTGGAGTGCGCGGTGCGCTCAGCCGGGTGTTCGGTGAGCCGTTTCTGGCGCTGCCGGGGGCGTTTCTGCCGGGCTGGGCAATTGAGGGCGTTGGGGTGGACGCCGAGACGCGCTTCACCGAAGGGGGGCGCGGGCGCTCACCGTATTTTGAGCACTACTACGCCGCTCCGATCATCGAGGAGCGCATGTTCGATTACGCCCGCGCAGGGTTCGAGTCGTACCGGCCTCCGCGCGGACGCTTCTATGTCGCCGGCTATCTCATGGTCGATTACTTGATCGACGAGTACGGCGAGGACGTAATTGCGCGCATCCACCAAGAGTACCTGCGGCTGCCGTTGTTCAGTTGGAACCGGGCGATCGAGAGTGTTACCGGGGTATCGGCCGAGCACAACTACCTGTTTATGACGCGGAGGCTCGAGGAGCGCTACGGCTGGAGACGCCGGCTTCCCGCCGGTGATCCGGTGAGCCCGGAGCACATCGGTGACTACCATTTACCGCGAGTTGCCGACGGCTCGTTGTATCTCTACCGAACGCGCCCCGATCGGCCGGCTGCGATTGTGCGCGTTAAACTCGATCACCTCGGCGAAGCCCGCGAGGGTGGGCGTGCCGGCGGCGAGCTTATGTACGACGAGCCTGAGTTCAACGAGCTGCTGCGTACCGGAACGCTCGTCGACGGCGACAGCTTCGACGTTACGCCCGACGGCACACGCATTCTCTTCAGCGCCTACCGCTCGAGCCTGCACCACGCCGGGCCGTTGCGCCAGGATGCGACGCTGTATCTGTGGGATGAGGGGCGCGGCGTGCGGCGCGTGCCGCCGCCCGGCGGTGGCAGCAGCGGCGATAGCGACGGCGACGGAGAAGGTGACGGCAGCGGCCGCGAGGGCAGCGGCGGCAGCGACGTCGGCGGCTACTACCATCCGGTGTTCGTTGGGCGGCGGCACGCGGTGGCGGTGCAGCGTCGGGGCGCGGAGCAACGCTTGGTGTGGGTTGAGCTCGCAACCGGCGAGACCGCAGCGCTCTACGAGCCGGCCGGCGGCCGGCGGCTGTACTGGCCGCAACCCTCGCCCGACGGGGAGCGGTTGGTGTTCACCGAAAACCACCGCGGCAAGCAGAGCGTTTACGAGCTTGAGCTGCCGAGCCCCGGGCGGCGGGCGAGCGAGGCGCCGCAGCGCATCCCGACACCGGAGCACCGTCCTGCGTATCGGGCGCGTTACGCCGGCTCGGACCGCCTGCTGTTCAGCCTCGAGACCCGAAAACAACCCGATACCGGCGGACCGCTGGTGCTTCACGAGTGGAGGCGATACGCGCCGGACGGCGAGGCCAACCCGCGCCCGGTGTACGTTGACCGCGTTGGGGTTCTTGCGGCCGAGGCGTTCGAGGATACGCTGTACTACGCCACCTACCGTAGCGACGGGTACAAGGTGCGCAGCGTCGCAATAGACGCACTCCCGGCGGGTGTCGAGACGTATCAGGGCGAGGTTGGGCGAACGGAGCGATTGCTCGAGGCTACAGGCGTTGGAGCGGATCGCGCGGCTGCGGCCGGCCGCACTGATTCCTTGGACGCCGATACGAGGG
>SLBH01000350.1 GCA_007126415.1 Spirochaetales bacterium | reverse complement strand
GCGAGGGGCGCACATCGTCACCACGACGGTGGAGCACCCCTCGGTACTGGAGCCGGTTCAAGAGCTGGAACGCAACGGATTTGCGGTGACCTATATCGCGCCGCACCCGGTCCGGGGGATCTCGCCGCAGCAGGTCCGCGATGCTCTGCGTGAAGATACCGTGCTTGTGAGTATTATGCAGGTGAACAACGAGACCGGCGCGGTGTTCCCGGTCGAGGAGATAGCGCGCGCAGTGAAGGCGGTTCGAAGCGCGATCGTAGTCCACAGCGACGGCGTGCAGGGCTTCGGCAAGCTGCCGGCTCCGACAGGCGCGCTCGACGCCTACAGCGTAAGCGCGCATAAGCTTCACGGGCCTAAAGGCGTCGGTGCATTCTATCTTCGCGACGGTGTGCGCTGTAAGCCGTTGTTGCTCGGTGGCCGGCACGAGAACGGGCTCCGCGCCGGAACCGAGAACCTGCCGGGCGTAGCGGGGTTCGCGGCCGCCGCTACGGCGGCCGAGGAGCACCGCGGTGCAGCGTGCGAGCGCCTGCAGGGGCTACGCAACGAACTCGTTACCGCGTTCGAGGAGATTCCGGACGCGCTCGTGCTTTCTCCGCCCGACGCCCTTGCGAGCACCGTGACCGTGGCCTTCCCGCCGATACCGGGAGAGGTGATGGTAAACGCGCTCTCGGAGCAGGGTGTTTCGGTTTCAACAGGCGCCGCATGCGCGGCGTCTCGTGGTAAGCGCTCGCACGTACTATCGGCGCTTGGGTTCGAGCGGCGGTCTATTGATTCCGCGGTGCGATTCAGCCTTTCCCGGCTAACCACCGAGGATGAGATTCGCCGGGTTATCGAGCTACTCGAGCAAACGGTCGCGCGTCTGCGCCCGGTGGCCGAACGGGTGCTCCAATGAGCTCCACGACACCACAAAACGAATCAGACACGGCCGCCGAGGTGCGCCCGCTTCGCGAGATGCTTCTGATCGCGTTCGACGAGGTTGCGCTCAAGCGCGGGCAGCGCGCGCGCTTCATCGAGCGACTGCGCGAAAACATCATCGCCCAGGCGGGCTGCTCACCTAAGCGGCTCGCGTTGCGCCACGGCAGACTCGAGCTCGATCTCGGCGATCTCGGCGAGCCCGAGAGCATCGAGGTCGTGAGATCGCTCTCGCGTGTGTTCGGCATCAAATGGATCGCGGCGGCCGAGGCGGTGCCGGTGAGCCTCGAGGCGCTCGAATCCGCGGTTGTGCGGTGCGCGCGCGCGGCGGTTGCCGGCGGGGCCCGGAGTTTCAAGCTCGAGCATTCACGCAAGAACAAGGCGTTTCCGGTGCAGTCGCAGGATCTGAACCGCGACGTGGGCGCACTCGTACTCAGCGAGATCCCCGAGCTACGGGTCGATGTCCATAATCCCGATCTGCTGATCATTAGTGAGGTCCGCCGCGATCAGGTCACGGTGTTCGCCGAGAAACAGCCCGGTCCGGAAGGTCTGCCGATCGGAACCACCGGGGCAGCCTTGGCACTGCTCTCGGGCGGTATCGATAGCCCGGTTGCGGCCTGGTACGCAATGAAACGTGGGCTGCAGGTGGAGTATATCCATTTCCACAGTCCGCCGTACACCGGTTTGAAGGCTCAAGAGAAGGTGCGCGATCTTGTGCACGCGCTCAATCGGTGGGCTCCGGACTCGGCGCGCCTGTTTCTCGTGCCGTTCGCGCGCATTCAGGAAGCGATCGCGGAGCGTGCGCCGAGCGGTTACTGGACAGTCCTTCAGCGCCGTGTAATGCAGCGCATCGCCGGCACAGTCGCGGAACAGAACGGCTTCGACGCGCTCGTCGGCGGCGATAGTATCGGCCAGGTTGCCAGCCAAACGCTCTCCAACATGGCCGCGATCGACGCCGCGACACCGCATCTCGTGCTCCGTCCCCTGCTGGGGTTCGATAAAGTAGCGATCGTAAACCTTGCGCGTCGAATTGGGACCTACGATATCTCGATTCGGCCGTTTGAGGACTGTTGCGTGCTGTTCGCTCCTCGCAACCCGGCGATAACGAGCGACCCCGCGGCGGTCAACGAGCTCGAGAAAGATCTCGGGCTCGAGTCGCTCATCGAGACTGCGCTGCGCGAAAGCGAGTGGATCGAGGTGTGAAACCAAGAGAAACAAAGAAACAAAGATATATGCTTGACGCGGATCTGGGCTGTGATATATATTATCGAAGTACTAAGAATTGCCGTTCAACCGGCAAACTGCCTCCAAGACGCTCGCCGTTGCCCCCTCACCTCCGGCGAGCGTCGCCTTTTTCCGGACAACAAGAAGGACCACTGCCATGAACGAGCTCAAGCGCTTTGAACTCGAGATGCGCGGCGTTGAGTGGTCGCGCTTGGTTCGCTTCTTTCGTGACGAGCTCAACGGCGTTGACCGCACCGGCGGCTTGGATCTAGGCGAGGCTTCGGCTGTTCGCGGGTGTTCGGAGGTTCGGCGGTTTGACGGCGGCTCCTGGCGTGCCGAGCTCGGTAAGCTCCCGGTGCGGCGGCTGGGCTCGATCTCGCTTCCGGCGTACAGGGTCCGGGTCGAAGCGGCGGACGCCGAGCTCGCAGAGCTTCGCGAGCGCCTGTGGATGCGCTTCGTATCGGCCGGCGCCTGAACGCGGCACGCTCGTCGCGCCGCGCGGCCTCGGACGTCCGCTTGACCGGCGTGGGAAGCCGGAAGTACACTACACCTAACAACGAGTTCCGTTAGGGGAGCTGTTGCTGTGCGCAACGGCTGAGACTGAACCCTTGAACCTGATCCGGGTAATGCCGGCGAAGGAAAACGGAT
>SLBH01000325.1 GCA_007126415.1 Spirochaetales bacterium | reverse complement strand
GCCTGCAACAACCGCACGCCGATGCTCCGTTGCTCGGCACGAGCTTCTGCTTCACCGGTAGCTTGCACAGCCTCAAACGCTCCGAAGCCGAGCGGATGGTGGAGCGCGCCGGAGGGGTCGTGAAAAACTCTGTAACAAGTGATGTATCGTATCTCGTCACAAACGACTCCGGCTCGGGTTCCTCCAAGAGTCGCAAAGCACGAGAGCTTGACATTCCGATCATTAGCGAACAAGAATTCCTACAAATGGCCCAGGTTCCTTAAGCGCCTATCCATTTAAGCTGTGTTTACGACCGTAAGGGGGCGTCGATGGCTCTGAACTGGGGGTACCAACCTCACAGCACCGAGATCAGCCGTGATGAGTACGAGTTGCGGCGACAGATCGAGGAGTATTATCTCCCTAAGCAGCTGATCGATGCGGTGCTCGAGATGGGCCACCTCCCGACCGACTCCACCGAGGCGCGCATCGGCGTGGCCTTCATGGACATCGCCGATTATACCTACATCTCGAAGTTCCTCAGCCCGAAGGAGAATCAAGATGTCTTGAACGGGCTGTATACCGCGTTTAACAGTGTTCTCAGGCGGCACGGCGGGTACCTCAATAAGATCGAGGGCGACAGCCTGATGTTTCATTACGGCGGGGTCATCGATCCAAAGACGCGTGACATGACAGCGGAGGAGGCCAAGCGACATATCGCGCGTGAGCTGTTCTATACCTGCGTCGAGATGCAGCGCGTCTGTGTACTGTTCAATCAAGCCAACGATCGTTTCCTCTCCGAAAGCGTCGCTCCCCACGAGCGGCCGACGCTCGAGCGCGCGTTTCAGATTATCTCGAGCTTGCGTACCAACATGGACCTCGCATCCTCGATCAACGCCTTGTTTCAGATTCGCATTCGTATCGGTGCTAATATCGGCGAGGTTACGATCGGCAACTTTGGACCGGAGGGCTCGAAGCAGTGGGACGTGGTCGGCTTGCCGGTCATCGAAGCGAAGCGTATGGAAAGCACCGCGCCGGCCGGCGGCGTGCGGATCTCGGCGCGCTTCTACGAGATCTTGGAAGAAACCGGGGTCGCGGACGCGTATTTCCAGCGGTTCAAGAAAGAGGCCGACGCGCTGTTCGGCTATTACCGCGATATCAGCAAGCACGAGCTGTTTCGCCGCAGCACGGTGCGCATAGCAGACAAGAACAACGCCGAGTTTGATTCGTACACCATTCAGGTGAATCCCGGTTTGCCGGAAGCAATTAGCTCGCAGGCCGAGCTCCTGTTGCGCCGTGAATGGCACGGAGCTCGTCGTTTGGTTGAGCTCATTCAGTACTATCGTGGCAATCGCTTCGTGCTGTCCGCGATCGAGGATCTCTTTCGCCGCAAGGGGATCCAACTACGCAAGCGCACCATTTTCGAGACGATCAACCCCAAGAAGTACGATCTCCTACGCGCGCGCTTCGAAAACAACCAAGCCAAGATCGAGGAGTTCGTTCGAGCCCGCTACAGCTTGTTTGATCTGTTGTCGGACCTCGGTAAGTATCAGGATACCGTCAAGCAGTTGGAAGACAATCTGCCGGGTGAGCCCGTTTCTTTTCGGTCGTACGCGGAGTTCATCGAGCGAGAATCGAAACGCATTATAGGAGACTTCGAACGGCGCAAGGACGCGATTCTGCGGAACGCGCATTTCCACCGAGTGGTGTTCCCGATGGTGTTTCACAGCGTCTTCGCGAGCATTGTTGAGTACCAGAATCGCAGCGGACAGCTCGAACAGGTGGAGTGATACGCCACCGAAACGACGGCGCGCTGAAGCGATACTGCGCCGCGGTCGTCGCGGCGAATCGGCTTTCGTGTGCAAACGCCGTTTCGGGTGCAAACGCTATTTGGACGACAGCGCAGCAACGATCCTGCGAGCGGTATTGTGCGCTCCGATGATGTTCATCGCCGGTGGTCCGAGCTCGAGCTCGGCTAAGGCTCCGGTGACGAAGATGCGCTCACCCCATTCGAGGTGCGGTTGCGGGATCGGAAACCCGCAGTCGGCGGTAGGCAGCCCAAACTCCTTGGTGGTTTGCTGAACGATCGGCGCCTTGTACATCCGCCGTCGGAACCCGGTTGCAAGCAAAACGTACGAGCTCTCGATCACTGTCTCGTCCTCGCCGCAGCTCAGGCGCACCGTCCCGTCGGGCTGGGCCTGCGCCGCGGTGATATGGGCGTTTACGAAGCGGACCATGTTCTGCTCGCGCAAGGCGGCAAAGTCCTCGGCGACGTCGCGCGGGACCGAGCCCGGAAACCGTTCGGCTTCGATCACGGCACGACGACGGCGATAGTCGCGTTCCGCTTGAAACTCGTTCAGACATCTAGGGCCGATAAAGCACGGGTTGCTGTCGAAGGTTGAGACGCGGATTTGGTGTCGTGAGACAACCGTCACCGGCGTGATCCCGGCGCGCGCGAGTTCACACGCCTTCTGTAGCGCGGTGATCCCGCCACCGATGACCACCGTGTTGTACGGTTCCTCCGGCAACCGCGGATCAAAATCGGGGCTGAACACATGCGAGATCGGTGCGCCGTCCTGGCGAGCCTGCATCGACCAGTCGGGGTAGAGCGGGCTCTCGGAGTCGCCGAACGCGAGCACTACATTCTTGGCGAGAAAACTGGTCTCGGGAGTACGAATCCGCTTTGCGCCGTTTTGGCGACTGATCTCGATTGCGCGCCCGAGTAAGCGGAGATGCTCGAGCCCGTGGGCAGCGATTACATTCTCGGAATGGGCGTTGAACAGGTCGAGAGCGGGGCGTCGGTACGGCTCGATAAAGCGCGCCGGTTCGCGATTCTCGGGACGCCGTGCGAAACGCCGCAGCGCGCGAAAATCGATATCGAGGTTGTGACTGCTCGGGGAGCGCAGGTATCGCATCCCGCACGCCTTGGTTGTTCTTCGCCATACGGCAAGCGGTGTTTCGTACGGGTCCAAGACGCGCAGGCCGTCGGAGTCCACCAAATCGTGAGCCAGCAGGTAACGGCTGATGATGGTGCCGTGAATACCGCCGCCCAGGATGAGCCAGTCCAGCATCGGGCCAGTATAGAACCGGTTCTGCGGTTGTGCAAGTCGTGAATTCGGTCGTGAATCCGGTATAGTTCTGGACGGCCCCGGTTGAGTTCTTTACGATGTTCTTGTTTGCGATTGTCGCAGTTTGCGGTAGAATAGGACGATATGAGGAATTATCACGGTCGCAACGGGCGTGCCGAGACACGCTTGCATTCGGCGGTTCTCGCCCTGGCCCCGTTGGTTGTTGTGGTGTTATTTGGATGTGCCGTGGTGGAAACCGCACTCGATCCGGCGCCTCGGGAGCCGGTTGGGCCGAGCCCGGAGCTCGAGCCGGAGGACGTTGTGCGCATACAGCTCGAGGCATTCGCCGCGGCCGACGGTGAGGAGCTCGACGGCGAGCTCTTGTACGCCTTCGCATCGCCGGATTTCCGCGCCGCCTTCGATGATCGCGACGAGTTCGTCGAGCACTTCACGCGTCGTCCGTACCGTGACTTGGTCGCCCACCGCGAGGCGCGTTATCGGCCGCTCGAGCTCGACGGGAGGGTTGCGCGGCAAGACGTGACGGTCGTGAGCGCCGACGGCGAGCAGCGTCGGTACGGGTTCTTGTTGGTCGAGCAGACCGAAGGCGACTGCGACGGTTGTTGGCTGGTGGAATCCATACGGGCCTACCTGGATTAGGCGTTATGGATAACGATGTTGTTGTAATCGGCAGCGGGCACAATGGGCTGGTTTGCGCGGCGTACCTTGCAAAACGCGGGTACCGCGTGGCCGTTCTCGAGCGGCGTGATACCATCGGCGGTGCGGTCTGCACGGAGGAAATGTTCGGCGGGTATCGGCTCGATGTCGGCGGCTCAGCGCACTTCATGATCCATCATACGCCGATCGTGGACGACCTTGGGCTCGAGAACTACGGGCTCGAGTACATTCCCATGGACCCGTTCATGACCGCTCCGTTTGAGGACGGCAGCGTGTACGAGTTCTTCCGGGATCTCGATCGCACCTGCGAGAGCATCGCCGCGATCTCGCCACCCGACGCCGAGGCGTATCGCCGGTTCATCGAGTACTGGCGTCCCTTTAACGAGGCGGTGTTCGAAGCGTTTCTCAAGACGCCCACACCGGGTTCATTTGCAAAGAGTTTCTTCGGCCGTAGGGTAACAGCTGCAAACGCCAATAAACAGGATTTGGTTCGCGATCTGCTGAAAAGCTACGGGCGCATCGTGGGCGAGCGTTTTCAAGACGATCGGCTGCGAGCGGCGCTTGCGTGGTGGGGCGCCCAAAGCGGCCCACCGCCGATCGACGCGGCCTCTGCCGAGTTCGTCGGCTGGCACTCGGTGATCCACACCCACGGTCCGGCCCGGCCGCGCGGTGGCTCCGGTATGCTCACGCAGGCGCTGGCCCGCTGCATAGAGGATCACGGCGGGGCGGTCTACCCCGATAGTGAGGTACGCCGCATCCTGGTCGAGAACGGCCGCGCGGCCGGCGTGGAACTCGTGTCGGGAGAGCGCGTCACCGCGCGGCGCGTTGTTTCGAACGCGCATCTCTGGGTGACGTTCGCGGATTTGCTGTCGGACTGGACACCCCCGGAGCTGCGCGCGCGGCTCTCGCGAGTGCAGGTTGGAAACGGTTTCGGCATGGTGTTGCGCTGCGCCGCCGATAGCTTGCCGAGTTATCTCTGCCCCGAGACCCCGGCGTCTCGCGCGCTCAACGGCTTGCAGTTGCTCTGCCCAAGCACTCAGTACCTCAACGACGCCTACGCCGACTACCTTCGAGGCATCCCGTCGCAAGATCCGGCGTTGATCGCCATGACCTTCAGCGCGATCGACGACACTCTTGCTCCGGCGGGCAAGCACACCTTGTTTCTCTGGGGGCAGTATTATCCTTATCGCTTGCGTGAAGGCGCGGACTGGGACACGATCGCCGAACGCGAGGCCGATAACATGTTGCGCGTCCTCGATCGGTTCGCACCCGGTGCCTCGCGCGCGGTGACCGAGCGTTACATCCAAACCCCGCGAGAGATCGAGCGCAAGCATAACATGCCGAACGCCAACGTGATGCATGTAGAGATGTTGATCGATCAGATGTTCATGTGGAGACCGCTTCCGGAACTGTCGCGCTACGCGGCTCCGCTACCCGGGCTGTTCCTTGCAAACGCCGGGATGCACCCGGGTGGCGGAATCTACGGAGCACCGGGCTATAACTGCAGCCGAGAGGTGTTGCGCTCGCTGCGGGGACCGCTCGGCATCGGCAGCCGCGCGTAGGTGGGGCGTAGGTGGGGCAGCCGCGCGTAGGGTGAAGTGTGACGGCGGCGGTGGATGCCTACTCGTCGTTCAAGGTGCGCTGAAAGGCCTGCCACGCGTCCTCGCGCTCTTTGTGTGAGTACGGGCGGCGTGGGGCGAAGGGTTCGTTCCCCTCGGTTCCCGCTGCTGACTTCGATTCTGCGGCCGACCGTGATGCCCTGCCTGGGCGAGGCGAGTTCGTCCTTGTTGATTTGGTCGACGACCACGCCCCGCCGCTCTCGCTCCCGAGAAGCTGAGCGTGCTGCGCTTCGCTGTTTTTCCGGTCTGGTACGCGAACTCGGTTTGCGACTACCTTGGTGGTAGCCGGGCCGACGTAGCGTTCCCAGAGACGCGCTTGACGGCCGGTTAAGCGTAACCAAATTTGGCGAATGATTCCGAGCCCGTCGATGTGCTCCTCAAGCAGCGCGCGCAGCGAAATACCCATGATCTCCCGGTACGGCTTGAGCCTCATGCTCCCGCGCAGGAACAGCCGGTCTCGCCCGCGCGTGAGGGGCCCATCGTCGTCACCCGGCGCAATTTGATCGGCGTGAATCACCACCTCGGTCAACAGCGCAGCATCACCGAGCAGCGCCGAGACAAACGGATCGAAGCGGCGAAGGCGCTCGGCGATGTCACGCTCGAGATTCTCCGCGCCAAATAAGGCGGGGTTTCTTGCGCGGTTTGGGAAGCGGATCTCGGCGCTCAGCGTGCGCAGATAGTAGTTATGCAGCTCCCGACGCGCGTTCTCGAGACGGCCCTCGAACTCGGGATAGATGCGGTCGCGATGGATGTAGCGACCTTGGATGCGCAGAATCGCGGGCACGCGATCCGTTACGGACGGTTTCGTTTGCCGGTAGAAGCCGGTCTTGATCGCCTCAAACTCCTCCGGGTGTTGCTCTTGGAGGTGATTGAACTGCCGATTGAGCCACGATTGCGTCAAAAACGCTTCGGAGCTCTCGCGTACGCGTTGTACCAGCTCCGAGATAGCCGCTTCGCGTCGCTCGGCGCGCCGTTTGGATATCGAGGCGGCTTCGAGAGCGGCCTCTGCTGCAATTCTCATTACCGCCGCGGCCGGTTCGAGCGTCGCAATATGACTGCGAGCCGGTCCGGCCGCCAGTTCCCGCATATGTCCGGCCAGCTCGGCACTCAGCTCTCGCCAGGTGCCGAGGTCGGCTTCCGCTATGCGTTGCTTGAGCTGTAGCGCACCGAGTTTGCGAAGCTTTGCAAACTCCGTCAATAGCTCGCCATCGTTAAACGCGGCTTGCAGGACTTGTTCGGCGAGCGTCGTGATCTCGGCCAAGATGGAGCCGGGCAGTAGCACCGAGTCTTCGCTGCGTCGCAGCGGCATCGTATAGACGAATAGGTCCTCGGACTCTCCGGGGCCCGTGGTGTCTCCGGCTTCCGAACCCGCAGGGGCATCACTGCCTGCGGACTGCGTCGACGCAAGCAGCGCTTTCGTTATAACGCCGGTGTCGAGCCTGCGCCGAATCGCAACCGGGGGCGTTTCCGATCCGAGTTCGCGATCGGTGGGTAGCCCAACACGGTGGTCGCGTTCAACGCGTCGCAGATACTCCTCGAGCACCGTGATGAAGAAGATCGGCTCACCGGGTTCGCACAGCATCACGCCGTACGGCCGTCCGCCACCCTCCACGGTGCGAGTGGTAACAACCGCACACTGGCGCCGCCGCAGTTTGGATAGTAGCCGACCAAGGTCACGAGAATCGGCCTCCGAGACCTGCTCTACTGTAGAGTAAGCTTTGCGGTAAGCGATCTCAGGCTCCCAGATCGCGCAAACGCGGTGAAACAAGGCGCGTTCTTGGTCGGTGAACAGGCCGAGACTCGATAGGAACAACTCGCGGTCGTGTTTATCCGCGAAGGCGTAGTGGGGCGCAGAGCGAGTCCGTCCGGACTGTTCCTTCGATTGCATCACTTCATATAGTATAGCTTTTCGCCGGCGCTTTTTCCGCCCCCTGTGCTGCTTGACTACCGACACGAGTCTTGTGGGTAAACAACATGATTCCGGGTGCGGGAACTATCACCCACAAAACTCGTGTCACTATCTACCGGTCTGGGTCGGTCTGATCGTCGAGAATGAATAACTCCACGCGCCGGTTTCGTCGGCGTCCGTCTTCGTCGGCGTTCTCGGCTACAGGCTCTCTCGCTCCCCGACCTTCAAAGAACAGTCTCGCGGGGTCGATGCCGGCCGCGATGAGCTCTTCGGTGACCACTTCAGCGCGACGTTCGGATAGTGCTTGGCGCCCCTCCTCTGTTCCGGCCTCGGCGGTGTGCCCGATCGCGAGAACCGGTGCGCCGCGGTAGTTCTGAAGGAGCTCAGCGACTTCACGTAAGCGTTCGCGTTCCCGGGGCTGCAGCCGAGCACTGTCGGGTTCAAAGCCGATCGCTTCGAGCGTAACCACGATGCCGCCGGGGCGCTGCTCGATGCGAGTGTCCGGGAGATCAAGGCGTTCGGCGCGCCGCAGAAGCTCGGGCAACTGAAGTGGTTGTGGGTGGCGATACCAGTGCAGTTGAAACCCTTCGCGCCGCACGTCTCGGCCGTCGAGTGTACGTATCTGCTGCGCGATGTTCTCATTGACGAGTACCGGCCGCCACGACTCCGTCGTGAAGAGAATGGTAGCTCGATGGGTGGCCTCGACCGCGGCGATCCCGGCACTCGCTGCGCGCGCACTAAGCGCTGCGCGATACTCGCGCTCCCGCTCCTCGCGCGCGGGATTGTCGAACTCGGGGATCGTCGACAGCGGATAGCGGACGCGGAATCCGGCGCTCACAACGTGTAGCTCCTTACCGTCACGAAGCTCGGTACCCTCGTAGCGGTACTCAGCCACGAACGGAAACGCTGCTCCCTTGCCGAGTGCATCGGGATCGCCGGTAGCCGCCTCCGAGCGAGGCGCGCTGCGGGCGACGCGATACTCCCCCGGAGCGCTCCACCTCGTGCCGGGCTCAAGTGAGCCGGACGCCGGCGCGTCGAACTGCCGCGACCCGTTCACCGGAGGATAGGCCTCCGGCCGGTCACCCTCCCGGGAGTGGAGCTGTGCGGAGTAACGCTGTGGGGGCGGAGCCGGAAATCCCCAGATGGAAGGGAGGTCGAGGTACTCTCCCGCGTGTACACGTCGTCCGTCGGAGTCGAGCACAAACGCGAACTCTCGCGAGAACTCCACCGGGCGCCCGACAGGAGCTCGGTCGCGGATCGTATCGGCGAAGCGGAGTTCCACGCCCTCGAATCCGCGGCCGTCGTAGATCGTGGAATCATCTGCGCGCGGCGCATCTTGATCAATAGGCGGCGCGTGCATCGCCGGCCGTTCATGCACCGCCGACCGTTCATGCAGCACCACGCGGGTCTCGGTGCGCGTCTGGCCAATGTAACGCCCGTCTTCGTGTTCACGGATGTGCTCGCGTCTCGTCACAACCGTCGGTTGCTCGCGTACGAGCGGCGGGTCGTCCGTGGCCGTTTTTTCCGGTAGCGACCCGGCGGGCGGCGCGGCCGACAGGAGCGCCACGAGCACCGCGAGCGTGGTGGTAAGACCAACACGACTGTTTCGCCATGGGCCTCGGTTGCGGCTTGGGTGGGTGAGTTCTCCGCTATCGGGGCTGTGGTATCCTGCGCTGCGGCCTCGAGCCTTGTAACCTGCGCCGTTGCGGCGTCCGCGGCCTCGGAATCCGCGGCCGCAGCACGATTCAAGAGAGCTCACGGGAGCCTCGGTTTGTTGCAGCGGGGCTGTCGGGTGATGCCGAGGGTGGCGCCGGGCCTGATGCCGAACGGCTGTGGAGAGGCTTGCCGCCCATGACACGGTACACCACTCGGCGTGGAAGCAGTTTAACAAGCACATACAGCAGCCCGTTCAACCGGCCGGGAATACATATAACGCGCCTACGGTCGACCGCCCTCATCGCCTCACGGGCCACTTCGGCCGATGTCTGCCAGCGCACCAGTCCACGGTTTCGGCGCGCACTAGCCTCGTAGCGGTGGAAATCGCTGTAGGTGTAGCCGGGGAGCAGCGCGAGCACCCCGACACCGCGTGGTGCGAGTTCCAGTGCCAGCGACTCCGAGAAGCTCGTGACGTACGCCTTGGCGGCACAATACACCGCGCTGCGCCTCGATACACCGAAGCCGGCCAGCGAGGATACGTTGATGATCTGCGCGCCGCGCTGCATGCGTCCCGCTGCGGCGTGCGTGAGCTCCGTTACCGCGTCCAGCAGTACCGCGAGTAACGCGCGCTGCTCGCGATAGGTGTCCTCGGTGAACGCTATACCGCGCCCGTAGCCGGCGTTGTTGACCAACCAGTCTAGGCGCTCGAGTCCCTGAATCTCGCGCACGAGTGCGGCACGGCAGTCCGGCGCGCTTAGATCGCATGCAACGGCCCGCACGGCCGGTGCGAAACGCTCCTCGAGTTCGCGTGCGCGGTTTGCGAGTTCCTCCACGCGCCGGCCGGTGATCACGAGGTCACAACCGCGCCCGGCCAACTGCGCCGCGATCTCGGCGCCGATACCGCTTGTAGCGCCGGTAATGAGTGCTATCGGCCGGTCTCCGGTGTAACCTACTCTCGCCGAACGATACACCACGGGGAGAGCGGCATCGGAAATGTTTTCGGACATCTGCTGTATTGTAGTAGGCTGACTCGGGCCGGTCAATATTAGTATATTTATCAGGTTATTAAAGGAAGTTATTAAAGGAGGAGATCGTTATGCGACGAGTTTTCATTAAGTTCGGGATGCCGGTGGCCGTGGTACTGATCGCCGGGATGCTGATCGCTGCCGGACGCTCCGAGGCTGAGTCCGGTTCAAGCAGGCCTCAGCAGAACGAAGCACGGTCGGGGCCGGCCGCCGACAGCGGGGCGCCGGAATCGGCCGATAGAGAGCTTCGCTCCGGGTCTGCACCCGCCGAGGACGGACCGATCGCGGTGGAAGACATCCCACCGGGGGCGATCTTGACGCGCGAAGAGTTCAGGCGCGTGCAGTTCCCGATCGAGCGCAGCGACGAGGAATGGGGAGAGCTATTGACGGCGCAACAACATGATATTCTGCGACGCTCGGGGACCGAACGGGCCTTTACCGGCGAGTATGACCGGCACTACGAAGACGGTGTGTACCACTCTGCGGCTACCGGCCAACCATTGTTCTCTTCCGAGACGAAGTATGATTCGCGTACCGGTTGGCCGAGCTACTACGAGCCGATGGAACCGAATGCGGTTTTGTACGTAGAAGATCACTCGTTTTTCACCCAGCGCATCGAGGTGGTCGACAGCTCCAGCGGCTCACATCTTGGTCATGTCTTTGAAGACGGTCCCGATCCTACCGGCCGACGCTACTGCATCAACTCCGCCGCTCTGTTCTTTGTGGCGGACGGTGACGTTCCTCCCGAGATCGGGCCGCCGCCGCGTCGGTGACAACGGCCGCCCGCGGCTGTCGG
>SLBH01000059.1 GCA_007126415.1 Spirochaetales bacterium | reverse complement strand
GCAGTATCGATCGGCTGCTTTCCGGCGCCGTTGGTACTACCGAGATCGGCCCCGGCGGTGAGCAGCACCCGGATAACCTCAGAAGATCCGCTCTCTGCGGCGTAGTGCAGCACCGTGTTTGAGTACCGGTCGCGGTCCCAGATGCTTGCGTCGGCCAACAACAGCCGCCGAACCAACTCGGGATCGGTTCCTCCCGCCGCCCACATCAACGCCGAGACCCCATCTTGATCGGTAACGCGCGGGTTTGCTCCGGCTGCGAGCAGCCTTCCGACACTCTCGGAGCGGCCGTTCTTGACGGCCACCAGAAGCGGCGTCGCGCGCCTGCGGTTCGTCACGTTTGGGTCAAGGCCGTGGTCGAGCAAAACCTCGAGAACCTCGGTGCGGTGAACCGCGGCGGTGAGCGGCGTTTCGCCGTCGTCGTCGGTAATGCCGGTCTCGACGCCGCGGTACAGCATCTCGGAGGCGACGTCACGGTTGCCGTTCTCTATCGCGGTGAACAGGATCGCGCCTCCGAGGCGCGCGTCGGCCGGGATCGACGCACCGGCTTCAAGCAAGCGGCGTGCCGAGGAGCTTACCCCGGATGGACGCGCGGCTGAGGCGCGCATCGCGTAATACATAGCGGTGCTACCGTCGTGAGCCTCGGCATCAAACTCGGCGCCGGCGGCGAGTAGCTCGCGCACGACGATGTCGTGGTCGCGCTCAGCGGCGACCATCAGCAGCGTTTTCCCGTAGCGGTCGCGCTCTTTGGGGTCGGCGCCGGCTTCGGCGAGCGGTTCAACGAACTCCGCTCTACCGGCGTGTACCGCGCGCGAGAGCGCCGAGCGGTCCTGGTTGTCGCGCGCGTCGACCTCGGCGCCGTTCTCGAGCAACAGCTGGAACATGCCGCGACGGCCGTTCTCGGCTGCGAGCATGAGCGCCGTGCTGCCGCCCTGATCGGCTGCGTTGATCTCGGCGCCGCCCGCGATCAACTCTCGTGCTACCTCTGTATAGCCGCCGCCGGCGGCGTGCGTCAGCGCGGTGCGACCCTGCGAGTCGGCAATATGCGGGTTTGCACCACGATCGAGCAAGAATCGTACGCTATCGTATCTACCGGCCGCCGCAGCCTCTACGAGAAGCGTCCGCCCGCGACGGTGCTGGGCATCGATATCTCCACCTTCGGCGAGGTACTCCTCGAGCCCCTCGAGATCGCCGCTGCGCGCCGCTCTCACCTCGGTGCTTGCACATCCCAAAAACAGAACCGACAGTACCATACCGACGAGCGCCGCCGCGACCGGCGGGGCAAACCTATGCATTTTCATGGTATCGCTATAGTATCACGAACGGTGCGCGTCGTCG
Organism: Spirochaetales bacterium; assembly: GCA_007126415.1. Taxonomy (GTDB): domain Bacteria; phylum Spirochaetota; class Spirochaetia; order DSM-27196; family SLAA01; genus B1Sed10-166. The sequence goes on along the minus strand of SLBH01000059.1, from coordinate 1,474 downwards.
CGTGATGAGGGGGATTTTACGTGCCGGAGTGGGTCTTGTTGCTGCTGGGCTACGCAGTCTGGGGTGCGGTTGTTGGGCTCGTGGTTGGATTTACCGCGATCGGAAAGGCGTTACTCGGAACCCCGGGGCTGATTGTGTTGTTCGGCATGCCGCCGGTGCTCGCCGTAGGTACTATGGCCGCGGCCGGAGTGGTGATGATGGCTACGAGCGCGCTGCAACACTATCGCGGAGGAACCCTCGTCTCGTCCATCGCGTTACGGTTCTCGATTCCTGCCGTACCGGCGGCGTATCTGACCGCGCGTTTCGCCGCCGAGATCAACGACGTGATACCGATTCGGACCGTGATGGCGGTGGTCATCGTAATCTCGGTCGTGCTGTTGTTTTACCGCTATGTCGTGGTTCGCCCCGAGCCGCGCGTTTTGACGTTGCCGCGCTGGAAGCTGTATCTGTCTCCATTGCTCGGGTTGCTGCTCGGCGCGCTCATGGGAGCTACCAGCATCTCAGGATCAATTATCGTGATTGCATTCATCATGGTGCTGAAGCTTCCGAGCCCTCAGGCGGTGGGTACCACGAGCCTGGTTTCCGCTGTCTCCCTTCTCGTTGCGGCGGTGGCGCACTTCGGGCAGGCCAACATCCACTGGCCCGCCTTGGCCGGTTTGGTTCCCGGCGTGATGCTCGGCGCGGCGCTGGGCGCCCGCAATGTCGAACGCGTACCGCGACAGGCCTTGCGTATCGGGATTCTCGTAATCCTACTGCTCGCAGCGGCTCTGATCATGTTTGAGTGAGGCGCTGGGGGCGGGGTGAGGGAAACTCGATGGTGAACTCCGGACGGGGCGGCCGGTATTTGAGACCGTGAGGGCGTAAAGCCCGGTCTCGTGCGAATATTCTTAACGCGATGGGCTTACTCGTCGATCAGCTGCTGCTTGTCTTCAAGCGCGCTCTCAAGCCGTGTTTCCGCCGGCTTGCGCTTCGTGATATTGATGTGAGCCACGAGGACATGGGCGCCCTCGGCTGTATCAAAGCGCGTGGCCTGCAGCATGAACCAGCGTTGCTCGTCGGGACTGTGGCACGGATACTCGAGCGAAACCACCTCGTCTGCGCCGTCGAGCAGCCGGCGAATGCCTTCGGCCGCCTCGCCCGCGCCTTCCAGCGATGGTCCTGCGGCGCTTTCTACGGTCTCGATGTAGTTGTGGCCGATGCCACAATCCTGCCACGACAACCCGTTATCGCGGGCGAAGCAGCGCCACGATTCGTTGACCGCTACGATCACGCCGTTGTGGTCGAGCACCGCGATGTTCTCGGGTAAGGCATCGATCACGCCGCGAAGGAACTCCTGCGAGCGACGACGCGCGAACTCCGCGGTCTTCTGCTCGGTCTCATCGACAATGAAGCCGCTCATCAAGAGACCGCGTCGGGGATCCTCGCCGAGCAAGCGGGCGTTCACGCGCAGGAACGCGGTCTCACCGTCGGCGCG
>SLBH01000221.1 GCA_007126415.1 Spirochaetales bacterium | reverse complement strand
GTGCGAATCGTCGCCTTGCGTTCTCGTAGCCGGCGGAGTCTCGCGGCTGCATCGCGCTGCTCGAGATGCGGCACGGCGTGCTGCGTGTCGTGCTGCGCCGCATACTGCGCTCCATCTATCGCGCCGCGTTCTCGGATGCGCTGCGGCCCGGAAGCCTCGTGCGGCCTGCGCCCGCCGTGGCGGTCGGCGATCGCGTCGGCCACGCGTCGGCCGGCGGCGATGCAGCGCACCACGGTCGACGGCCCGGTGAGCGCGTCGCCCGCGATGTAGAGCTCGGGTAGCTCGGTCTCGAGCGTTTCCGGGTCCACCGAGCCGGCCGGGGCGCTTCCGGAAGCGCCGCCGGCGGCATTGGTAAGCCCGAACTTCGCGAGCACCTCAGTGTCGACGCGCTCGCCGATAGCGGTTATGAGTGTGTCGGCCTGCACGGTCTCGGTTTGTTCGCCGGCAACCGGACGGCGACGGCCGGTCTCGTCGGGCTCACCGAGCTCCATAACGCGCACCGCGACGGTACCGTCGGGCGCGATCTGCTCGGGGTTGCGCAGGAACCGGAAGGTTACGCCGTCGGCGATCGCGTTATGGTACTCTTCGCGGTCGGCCGGCATCTCGGCCTCGCTGCGGCGATATAGAACCGACACTTCCTCGACCTCCGGCAACGTGCAGGCCGCGCGCGCGGCGTCCATCGCGGTGTTGCCCCCGCCGACCACCACAACGCGCGGACCGAGCTCCAGTCGGCGCGTGTTCCCCCGGTACGCCCAGAGAAAATCAAGCGAGCGCATAACTCGTGACCGGTCGCCCTCAACGCTGAGCTCGTTGTCGACCTCCGCTCCGATCGCGAGCACGATCGGCCCGTAGCCCTCGGTCCGCAAACGATCGGGTGATAATTGCTGCGCATCGACTCCGAACTCGAAGCGCACGCCGCGGTCCTCGATGAACGCGATATCCTGCTCGATCGCTTCCTGCGGCAAGCGAAACGCCGGGATTACGTTGCGCACCACGCCGCCGGCGTTCTGCTCGCGCTCGAACACCGTGACCTCGAACCCTTCGCGCGCGAGAAAGTACGCGGTCGAGAGACCCGTCGGGCCTGCTCCCACCACCGCGCAGCGCGCCTCACGGCCTGCAGGCCGGGCGCCGCGGTTCAGGGCTTCGGCGCGCACCGTCTCGAAACCCTGTCGCGCCGCGATCTTCTTCAGCTCGCGGATGTTCAGGCACCCGTCGTACTCCAACCTGGTGCAAGCGTGCCGGCACTGATGGTCACAGATGTGACCGGTGATCGCGGGAAGCGCGTTTCGCTCGTAGATGAGCTCAAGCGCCTCGGTGTAGCGCTCCTCACCGAGGAGCCGAATATACTCGGGAACGTCCTGACCGATTGGACAGGCCGCGACGCAGGGGGCGCGGTAGCAGTCGAAACGCGGCAGCGTGCCGTGAATGCGCACCTCGTCGGTGCCGCGAAACTGTTTCTGCAGGTTGCGCTCGTACAGCGAGCGTTCGGCTAAAGCCGCGAGCGCGTCCACCTCGATCGAGCCCCGCTCCCACCCGTCGGACTGTGCTACAAGCTCGGCCAGTTGTTTCTGGCGGGTGTAGCCGCCCGGTTTCAAGAAGGTGGTGCAGAGTGTGATCGGTCTGATCCCGGTTGCGAAGACCTCGGCAGCGTTGTGCGCGCTGATACCGCCGGAGTAACTGATCGGCAGCGTGCCGTTGAACTCCCGCGAGAGGCGGGCCGCGAGCGAGATAGAGAGCGGGTATAACGCCCGTCCCGACATGTACATCTGCTTGCCGGGGAGGCGATCGGTGCGGTTTAGCGTCGGAAGGGTGTTGGTCAGTTTCACGCCGAACTGCTTACCGGAGCTTGCGGCAATCTCACGCAGACGAGTGAGCACCTCTATCGCGGTCCCGTACTGCAGGTCGTGATCAAATGAATCGCGGTCGAGCGCGACGTAGTCGTAGCCGAGGCCCGCGAGGATCGCGCGAACACGATCGAAGCCCAACAAGGTGGGGTTGAGCTTCACGAATGTGTGCAGGCCCTTGTCTTCGATCAAGTGACGGCAGATCGACTCGATCTCGTTCGGCGGGCAGCCGTGCATCGTCGAGAGCGTTACGCTTCCGCATATTCGCCCGAATGCTCTCGCGTCGACCTCGAGCCTCGAGCCCTCCGGCGCATTTGGCTCATTAGACGCATACTCGGCAGCGGCACGAAGCCAGGCTTGGAACTCCGGCTCGTTCGAGCTGTTGCGCATGCGGTCGATAAAGCGCTGCACCGCCGGGCTCTGTATGCCGGTGAGGTCGTAGCCCACGCTCATGTTGAACATAAACGACCGCGGCGCATCGGCGGGGCGAAACCGCCACAGGTCCTCAACGAGATGCAGAAGAATCCAGGCTTTGGCGTACTCTTCCCATGCCTGCGTTAAGCTCAGCTCGGTCGACCACTCGGTGTTGTAGCCCTCATCGACGGCGTCGATGCAGGGCTTCTCGAGCTCGAGCGCGTCGAGAATCTGTACCGTCTTGAGCTCAATGAAGCGGCTGCCGGTGAGGTAGGCCGAGACGATGTTCTGTGCGAGCTGTGTGTGCGGCCCGGCGGCCGGCCCGATCGGCGTCGCGCAGCGTTCGCCTGCGATCTCGATACTGCGTTGAGCGCTCGGGCGGTACCATAGGGCTTCGTGAATACCGAACACGCTCCGCGCCGTGCGGTATTCCTCGGTCATCCTCTCAAGCAACTGCTCGAACGGCAGCGGCTGCATGCGGTCTCCCATCGCGCGCTCCTCGTCGCACATTGTAAAGCACCCCCGCCTGCTCGGCAAACAAAACCGTCGCG
>SLBH01000096.1 GCA_007126415.1 Spirochaetales bacterium | reverse complement strand
GGTCCGGCGGCGGCCGGAGAGGCGTTTGAACTCGGGTTCTTGATTCCGCGCGAAAACTACGAATCGGTCGCGCGCGTGATCGAGTCCGCGATCGGCGCAATTCAGGAAGGCTGAGCGCCGGAGCGCGCCGGCCGAGAGTACCGGCGCGCGCACACCAAAGAGCTCAAACCGATGAGCGGCTACAAGAAGTTGTAGTGCTTCTTGACCGGCTCGAGAACGTGCCAAACGCAGGATAGCCCTTTCGGAAAGGTGACGAAGTCGCCGGGCTTAATCTCGAGTTCGCCTTCGTCGGCCTCGATCCTAACGCGTCCTTCCAAGATCAGGCACTCCTCGGTTTGATCGTACTGCCAGTCAAAGCTGCTGCGTTCCTTCTCCCAGATCGGCCAGGAGCCGACCCCTCGCTTCTCAATGTCCTCGGTAGTGAGGTGCTCGACTTTGATCTGCATACTCGCTCTCCCTTCTGTGTTGTCTGTGTATTGTCTGCGGCTTGCACTGCGAAGCGACACGATACACGGCTCCGAAAGCAACCCCGGAAATGCGAGGTCTCGAGCAGCCGATACCCGGCGGATGAGTCTGCTATCTTGACTCCACCAAACTCGATTCGCACACGACAAGTCGCCGCTTCGAGTCTCGGCGGGCGTGGATAGTCCCAGACCGATTCTCGACCGGATCGGGCGCTTTCGCTTTTCATGGCAGCAAGGTACTGCCGGAGCGCAACGTGGTCAACCAACTTGTCGCAAGCACCACGCTGCCGGGTGTGTTGCTTATTGAAATATTTTCAGTTGAAATAATATGTGATAGTGGTTATAGTAGAGGCTAAAGCGCAGTATACTGTTAAGGTATGGGCGCAGAAAGAAACGAGAAAGAGAGAGTACCAGCGTTATGAGTAGACCAGATACGAGACCGGATACACCCGATATTTCACAGCTTAAAGCCGCGATGGAACAGCGCATCGTGATCCTCGACGGCGCGATGGGAACCATGATTCAGGAGCGCAAGCTCCAGGAAGCCGACTACCGAGGCGAGCGCTTCAAGAACTTTCCGGAGTTCGAGCCCGCCGACGCCAAAGCCGCCGAACCATGGCTCGAGAAAAACCCGTTCAAGGACGATCCAAACCTCGCCGGCAACAACGATATACTGAGCATCACGAAACCCGAGGTTGTAGCCGAGATTCACCGGGCATTTCTCGACGCCGGCGCCGATATCATCGAGACCAACACCTTTAACTCCACCACGATCTCGCAGGCCGATTATCACACCGAGTTTCTTGCCCGTGAGCTGAACAAGGCGGGAGCCGAGCTCGCTCGGCGCGCTGCCGACGAAAAAACGGCCGAAACTCCCGACCGGCCTCGTTTTGTGGCCGGCGTTCTCGGACCAACCAATCGGACGCTTTCGATCTCGCCGGATGTGAACGACCCCGGCTACCGCAACATCACCTTTGAGGAGCTGGTGGTGGCGTACCGCGAGGCGACCGAGGGTCTGATTGAGGGCGGCGCCGATCTGATCCTCATCGAGACGATCTTTGACACGCTGAACGCAAAGGCCGCGATCTACGCGCTTAAGAAGCTGTTCGCCGATATCGGAACCGAGTATCCGATTATGATCTCGGGGACCATCACCGACCGCAGCGGGCGCACGCTCTCGGGTCAGACCGCCGAGGCGTTCCTGTACTCGGTGCAGCATGCACAGCCGTTCTCGGTGGGGCTCAACTGCGCGCTCGGAGCCGATGAGCTGCACGAGCACGTTTCGGCACTCTCGGAGCATGCGCCGTTCGCGGTCTCCACGCACCCAAACGCGGGGCTCCCAAACGAGCTCGGCGAGTACGACCACACACCGGAGTACATGGCGAAAGTGATCGGTGGGTTCGCCAAGGAAGGGTTGCTGAACATCGTCGGGGGATGCTGCGGTACGACGCCGGAGCATCTCGCCGCGATCGCCGAGGCGGTTTCGGGCCACGCCCCGCGCCGAGTGCCCGAGTCCGACCACGTTACGGTGTTGAGTGGACTCGAGCCGGTCAAGATGACCGCGGATCTCGGATTCATGAATGTCGGCGAGCGCACCAACGTCGCCGGCTCGCGCAAGTTCGCGCGCCTGATTCAGTCACAGGAGTACGAGGAAGCACTCGAGGTTGCTCGCGACCAGGTTGAGAACGGTGCTCAGGTGATCGACGTCAACATGGACGAGGCGATGCTCGACTCGGAGCGCGAGATGGTGCGCTTTCTCAACCTCGTGGCGACCGAGCCCGATATCAGCCGCGTCCCGGTGATGGTCGATAGCTCTAAATGGACCGTGATCGAGGCGGGGCTCAGGTGCGTACAGGGCAAGGGCGTTGTTAACTCAATCAGCCTCAAGGAAGGCGAGGAGCCGTTCCTCGAGCAGGCGCGCGAGGTGAGAAACTACGGCGCAGCGGTTGTGGTGATGGCGTTCGATGAGCAAGGCCAGGCCGACACGCTCGAGCGCAAGATCGAGATCTGCACACGGTCGTACAACCTGCTTATCGAGAAGCTGAACTTTCCTCCCGAGGACATCATCTTCGACCCCAACATCTTTGCCGTCGCCACTGCGATAGAGGAGCACGCCAACTACGCGGTCGATTTCTTCGAGGCGGTGAAGAAGATCAAGCAAACGCTGCCGCACGCCAAGATTTCGGGTGGGGTCAGTAACGTGTCGTTTTCGTTCCGCGGCAACAACCCGGTGCGTGAGGCGATGCACGCGTGTTTCCTGTACCACGCAACGCGCGCCGGGATGGATATGGGGATCGTGAACGCCGGACAGCTGGAGGTGTACGACGATATCGACGAGACCCTGCG
>SLBH01000290.1 GCA_007126415.1 Spirochaetales bacterium | reverse complement strand
CTCCTGAAGCTCGCCCTCTTCGAGCTGAAAGATGACGTCGTAGCCGGCTTCGCGTACCGAGGTGTCGTGCGTCGCGGCCAGCACCGTCCGCCGGCGCCGGATCAGCTCGTTGATAACGCGCTCAAACACGTGCCGCGTCGACTGGTCTACGCCGGTGAGCGGCTCATCGAGCAGCAGCACCTCCGCGTCCTGCGCCAATGCCCGCGCAAGAAGCGCCCGCTGCTGCTGCCCCCCCGAGAGCATGCCGATCTGACGGTCGGCGAGCTCGCAGATCCCGAGTTGCTCGAGCGCCTGCTCGACGATCTCGTAATCGTGGGGTCCGGGACGGCGAATCCAGCCGAGGTGCACAAAGCGGCCGGCCATTACGAGCCGTCGCACCGTTACCGGGAAGCGCCAGTTGATCTCGCCGCGCTGCGGTAGATACGCCACGCGATGATGGCAGCCGCCGACCGGGAGGCCGGCGATGCGGATAGTGCCCTGATGCGCGCGCAGTATGCCGCAGACCGCCTTCATGAGGGTAGATTTGCCGGAGCCGTTTGAGCCGATCAAGGCCGCGCAGCTCGCCTGCGGAATCGAGATCGAGACACCTCTTAGGGCATCCTGCTCTGCGCCGGGGTACCGCAACCGCAGATCACGCGTTTCAATAGCAGGCGCGCCGGAGACCGCGGCACGATCCCGGCGCAGGCTGTACGGTATTACCATTGCCTACCATTGAACGCGTTATTCAGCCAACGCGTCAACCATTATCTCGATGTTGTGACGCATCATGCCTATGTAGCTCGCGGCATCGCTGCCCGGCTCATCGATTGCGCCGCTGTAAATCGGCGATACGAACGCTACCTCGGCCTCGCCGGCAACCTGCTGTGCAAGCGCAGAGTTCATGATGTTCTCGGCGAACACCGCCGGCGCGCCGGTCTTTCGGATCTCGTCTATCAGCGCCGCAATCTCCCCGGCCGACGGGTCGGCTCCCTCGGTCGTGATCGCCCCGAGCGTGGCGCCCAACTGCCGAAACCCGTAGCGGTCGGCGAAGTACTGGTACGCGAGGTGCCCGGTGACCAGGATGCGTCGCTCGTGCGGGATCATCTCGGCGAGCTCAAAGATGTAGTCGTCGAGCTCCTCGAGCTCGGCGATGTACGCCGCGGCGTTGTCCTCGTAGCCCGAGGCGTTCGCCGGGTCGGCATCCACCAACGCGTCTCGAATGTTCTCCACCATCACGATCGCGTTCGCCACACTTTGCCAGACGTGCGGATCGTACTCGCCATGCACGTGATCGTGATCATGGTCGTGGCCATGGCTGTGGTCGTCGTGCCCGTGGTCATCGTGGCCGTGGTCATCGTGGCCGTGGTCATCGTGGCCGTGGTCATCGTGGCCGTGGTCATCGTGGCCGTGGTCATCGTGGCCGCCTGCGTAGTCGAGTAGGCGCGCGCCGTCGCTTACAACCACGCGCGTGGCGGTGGAGCCCGACTGACGGTAGAGCGGGTCGAGCCAGCCCTTGAGCAGCAGGCCGTTCTCAAACACGAGGTCGGCGCCGAGCACTGCGGCGCTGTCGGCGGGCGCCGGTTCATAGACATGCGGGTCTTGGTTGACGCCCGCGAGCACCGTGAGCTCGACTGCGTCGCCCGCTACGTTCTCCACAAAGTCGCCGATGATGCTATGCGTGGCGACCACGTGCAGCCGTTCGCGCTCGGGCTCCTCGGCCGAGCCGCCCGCAAAGACCTGTGTTGCGCCGAACCCCACCGCGCCGGCTAAAACCACGAGCGCTGCAGCGCGGGCAACCGCGTATCGTTTCTTGATCGGAATCATTTGTTTACCTCCTGTATCAGCGAGGGTATGCCTTTGTATTACCTCGCGCATAATGGATACACGTTCGGGCGGGCGCAGGTCAAGCCCCTTGCACAGCTTTTGTGCCGTTTTTAGTGACACGAGTTCTGTGGGCGAGCGTTCGGCATAGCATACGCACCGTGAAACGCGTACCTCCGTCGGCGATTATCTCCATTTGCTTTGTGAAATCTCGATCTTTCGGTGCACCCGTCGTCGCCCACAGAACTCGTGTCACTATCCTTGACCTAGCCTCGCCTAACACTGTATGCTGGCGCATCATTAAGCTAATTGATTTTGTAATCAATCTGTACTACTTTCTACGGGAGAAGAATTATGCAGAGTTACAATATAGCGAAAAGGCTGCGGCTCGCGGCGGCGGCGCTGCTGCTCGCATTCTCACCGGCGGCGGTGTTCGAGGCGCTTGCGGCCGGCGGACGGGAGGCCGACGCCCTCACGTTATACTCCGGGCGTGGCGAGGCGCTGGTAGACCCGCTGATCGAGCGCTTCGAGGAAGAGACCGGGATCAAGGTAAACGTGCGCTACGGAGGCACCGCCGAGCTCGCGGTGCTCCTGCAAGAGGAAGGCAGCCGCACCCCGGCCGATCTTTTCTGGGCGCAGGACGCGGGCGCCCTCGGGGCTTTGAGTACGGCCGACCGCTTCCGCGAGCTTCCCGAAGACCTGTACGCCGACCTGCCGGCGATCTACCGCAGCCGCACCGGCAGTTGGGTGGCGACAAGCGGGCGCGCCCGCGTGCTCGTTTACTCAAGCGAGCGCGTTGAGGAGGACGAACGCCCCTCCTCGGTGTTTGATCTCGCCGATGATCGCTATGCCGGGCGCTTCGGCTGGGCTCCGACCAACGGCTCGTTCCAGGCTTTTGTTACCGCGATGCGCGTGGTGCACGGCGACGACCGCACCGCAGACTGGCTCGAGGCGATGGACGAAGGCGGAGCGCTCCGCTACCGCAACAACACCGCGCTCGTGGAGGCGATCGGAGCCGG